>CAYODV010000090.1:0-1076 GCA_964402915.1 uncultured Candidatus Saccharibacteria bacterium | reverse complement strand
CCGCCAGCATTCATCCTGAGCCAGGATCAAACTCTCCATTAAAGATAATTTGATTGTTTATACTCAAATATAAAATGAACTGACGATGATAGTTTTCTATAAAGAAAACATTTAATTGCACAACTAAATTGTTAATAACTACTTGCTAGAAAGACGTGTAAAGAATAGAATACCTCGCGTTCTCTAGACTTCCTTAATCTTATCTCAAATAACAGATAATGTCAAGACTTTTTTCAAAGATTTTTTCACAATTTTATAAAAACGCCCCGAAGGGCGCTTTTATATTTATTTCTTCTCTGTTGGCGTTTTAGCTTCGTCGTCAGTTTCATCATCCGGTAACACAATTCCAATCGACGCCACCGTATCACCTTCTGCAAGGCGCATAATCCTCACCCCTTGCGTCGCCCGCCCCAGCGTCGGGATCTCTTTCACCGCCACCCGAATCGTCTGCCCCTTGCTCGACATCATAATCACGTCCTTCGCCAGCGGGTCTAGCGTATGCACCGCCACAATCGGCCCGGTCTTCGCCGTCACCGCCGCCACGCGAACCCCCACCCCACCACGCTTATGCGCCGGGAAGTTCGAAGCTAGCGTCGCTTTCCCGTAACCATTCGCCGCAATCGCCAAAATCTTCTGCTTCGGGTCAGTAATAATATCCATCCCCACCACCTCGTCACGCGGCCTGAGCCTTGCCCCTCTCACCCCTCTCGCGGCCCGACCCATCGCTCTCACGTCCTTCTCGTTAAACCGAATCGCTTGCCCTGCCGAAGTAGAAATCACCACATCGTTCTCTCCTGTTGTTCCCTGTACCCACTTCAACTCATCCCCTTCGTCCAGTTTAATCGCGATCAGCCCGTTCGACCGTATATTCAAGAAATCTTTAATCGCCGTCTTTTTAATCGTCCCCTTCTTCGTCGCCATAAAGAGATACCCATCTTCTAGCCCCGTTCCCTGCTTAATTATAGAAGTAATCTTCTCTTCCGGATGCATCGAAAGCAAATTCACCGCCGCCGTTCCCTTGGCAGAAAGCGACGCCTGCGGCACTTCATACGCCTTCAAGCGGAAAATCCGCCCCT
>CAYODV010000089.1:0-1148 GCA_964402915.1 uncultured Candidatus Saccharibacteria bacterium | reverse complement strand
ACGACGATGGCGAAGATTATTGCCAAGGAGTTTAAGGCGGACTTCGTCGAGATTTCTGCGGTGACGAGCGGGAAGAAAGATATTGAGCAGGTTGTCGAGCGGGCGAAAGTGAACTGGAATCTGAAGACGCGGACAGTGCTGTTTGTGGACGAGATTCATCGGTTTAATAAGGCGCAGCAGGATGCGTTTTTGCCGCATGTCGAATCTGGTTTGATAATTTTGATTGGGGCGACGACGGAGAATCCGTCATTTGAAGTGATATCGCCGCTGTTGTCGCGGTCGCGAGTCGTCGTAGTGTCGCCACTTTCTAAAGAAGCCATTAAGAAGGTGATTCGGCGGGCGGCGAAGGAGGAGGGGGTTGAGAAGAAGCTTTTGCCGGAGGCTGTTGATTATTTAGCGGAGCTAAGCGGTGGGGATGCGAGGAGTGCGCTGGGCGATTTGGAGCTCGCGATTTCGCTCGCAAGGGGCGAGATTGATGTGGAGACGGTGAAGACGGCGGCGGGCAAGAAGGTGCCGGGGTATGATAAGAAAGGCGATGCGCATTATGATAATATATCAGCGTTTATTAAGAGTATGCGGGGCTCGGACGTTGATGCGGCGCTCTACTATCTGGCGCGGATGGTGGAGGCGGGGGAGGATCCGAAGTTTATTGCGAGGCGGATGGTGATATTTGCTAGCGAGGATATTGGCCTTGCTGGAAACGGGGCGCTGAGCTTAGCCACGGCGTGTTTTCAGGCGGTGGAGAGAGTGGGGATGCCGGAGTCGGGCCTTATTTTGGCGCATACGACGGTGGCGCTGGCGAAGTCGGCGAAGAGCCGGGCGACGACAGATGCGTGGTATGCGGCGCAGGATCTTGCGAAGAAGTCGATGGGGCTTCCCGTGCCGACGTGGCTCCGGAATGCGCCGACGAAGCTCATGAGAGAGCTAGGGTTTGGAGAAGGGCAGAAGTGGGAAGCCGGGTTTCACCTTGATAAGAATTATTTGCCAGATGAGATAAAAAACCAAAAGTTATTCAAGTAAATCATAAGCCGGCTATAACGGCGAAAGTCCTTAGTCGGGGCCGGCCTCCTTCGCGCCCGTCGTCACGGGGCTCCGGGGCCTTCATCCTCGGTCGTAACCTCCGGACACCCCGACGGTAAGGACTTTTC
>CAYODV010000088.1:0-1322 GCA_964402915.1 uncultured Candidatus Saccharibacteria bacterium | reverse complement strand
ACTCACGTCGGCTCAGTAGAAGACGATTCTTCAAAAGCCTACCTGCGCCCAGAAACCGCCCAAGGCATTTTCACAAATTACAAAAATGTCGTCGATACAATTTATCCAGATTTGCCGTTCGGCCTCGCCCAACAAGGTAAAGCCTTCCGCAATGAAATTTCCCCACGCGACTTTGTCTTTCGCTCACGCGAATTTGAACAAATGGAAATTGAATATTTTGTCGACCCAACCACCTGGGAAGAAAACTTCGAAAAATTGCACAAAGCTTGCTACGATTTTCTTGAAAACAAAATGGGCTTGCCTAGCTCCATGATCCACGACCTCGAAGTCGCGCCAGAAGACCGCGCCCATTATTCTAAACGCACCATCGATGTCGAATTTGACTACCCAATCGGTCGCGAAGAGCTCATGGGTATCGCCTATCGCACCGATTTTGACCTTGGGAATATTCAACGCGAATCTGGCAAAAATATGGAATATCGCGACAAAAACACCGGCGAAACTTTCGTTCCTCACGTCATTGAGCCAAGTTTCGGCGTTGAACGTCTCGTCATGGCAGTGCTTACTTCCGCTTACACCGAAGATGATGTTAATGGCGAAAAACGCATCGTTTTGAAACTCCCAGAAAATCTTGCGCCATACCGCTTCTGCGTTTCGCCACTCCTCAAGAACAAACCAGAACTCGTCGCAAAAGCTAAAGAAGTTTATAAAAAACTTCGCGAAAAATACACCAATGTTACTTGGGACGATTCCGGCAACATCGGCAAACGCTATCGCAAACAAGATGAAATCGGCACCCCAAAGTGCATCGTGATCGACTTTGACACACTAGAGGACAACACCGTTACCGTCCGCGACCGCGACACAACCGAGCAGGTCCGCGTTGATATAAATATGTTATAATAATATATATAATAAGGAGATATTATGGCAGACTTTAATAAAGTTTTGACCCCAGGGGATTATGAAAATGGCGAACTGAACGTCGTCATTGAAATCCCGACTGGCAGCAATCATAAAATCGAATGGGATCGCGAGCACGCTTGCTTTATGCTCGACCGCGTTGAGCCAATGGCTTTTGCCAAACCATGCAACTACGGTTTTATTCCACAAACTATCGATGAAGACGGCGACGAACTCGACGTTCTCATGATTACCGACCAACCTCTCACCACCGGCATTTGGATGAAAGCCAAAATCCTTGGCGTTATGAAATTCGTCGACGGCGGCGAAGTTGATGATAAAATCATCTGCGTCCCAGCCGACGACCGCAACAACGGAGACTGCTACAACTCGCTCGAAGATTTGCCAAAGCAAACTTT
>CAYODV010000087.1:0-1428 GCA_964402915.1 uncultured Candidatus Saccharibacteria bacterium | reverse complement strand
TCCAGTCGGTGGTGGCGCCGCCGGTGTCGCCCTTGACGAGGTCAATTTTGTGTTTGAGACCGGTGCGGTAAAGAATCGCCTCACTGGTAGTGGTTTTTCCGGCGTCGATGTGGGCGATGATACCGATGTTGCGGAATTTTGATAGGTCTTTGACTGTTTCAGCCATAATGTTCCTTTTTTGGATCCCTTTAGTTAATTTTTAAGCAATAAAATAAAAGTTCGCATATTATATTATCATATTTTAGAGTTTGCTACAAGGGGTAAGACGCGGTGATTTATTCTTCTAATAGGTCGAGAGAATCTTGGTTTTCTATTTGGCTAGGGCGACTGAGATCAAGGTAGTTTTCTTTGGATACGACGGGGTGGCCGAGGTGAGCTTCGACGGATTCGCGGGCGCCCTTGGTCGCTTTGCCGGCTTCTCGGGTGTCGTTCTGAAGTTCGTTGAAGCCCTGACTGTTGTTTTGACGATGTAAGGCGGTGGCGGTGGCTTCGCCGAGGCTAGTCAAAGCGAGCTCGAGGTCGGTCATGGAGTCGCGGAGGTTTTGGTCGGGAGTGAGGTTTTTGTAATCTTTGTATTCTCTTGCGTCGAGGCCGAATCCACCTTTGTAGATTTCGTTAGTCAAAATCTCGCATGCGTTTTGCGGCGAGCTCGGGGTTGTTGATTTCGTCGATACGTTCCCTGCCGACGCGGGCGAGCCAGCGCTTAAAGGGCTCTGCCTTTTTAGAGGGAATGGACTGGATGATGCGGAGGATGCCTTCGGTGTCGGACATCAGTAAACTCCTTTTTCGACCATCTTTTCCGACGTTATCAAGTGGGGTACAAATTGTACCCCACTTGGCATTGAGCCATTCGTCCCGAGAGCGAACTCTCTTGATATATTGCTTGGGGTCGCTTGAGTCTGTTAACGCGCCGACGATGTCGACGATGGAGAAGTACCATTTTCCGTCCTGCCAGGTGCGGCGGATTTCTTTTTGTTCAAAAAGGGCGATTTTGTTAGATTTGTTATTCTGAGTGTTGTGCGACAAAGAGTTTGTCATTTATACCTCACTTTCTTTTTTATGTATCTTTATTATAGCATATCTAAGTGTTTGCGGATAGTGTCTTTTGCTTCCCTTTCGCCCGAGCCTTCGATATGACATAGGAGGACTTAAAAGAAATGTTCGAACATTATTATTCTTTTTTTTTGTGTGTTCTTTATACAACCAATATAATCACACTTACGAAGAAATGTTATAGTCTAAGTCCGGTGAAGGCGCGGGCGAGAAGGAAGCTTTATTGTATGAGGCGAGCTTCAGTTCTGTTTTTGTCCAGGTGCTCCGCGAGTAAAGCTAGTTAGTCTTTAGGGCTTGCGGTCGAACGTTTTTGTCGAGGTCTGCCGAAGACCTGCGGGGACGTCATTCCACTGGTCAGCCGAGAAAGCCCTGTAG
>CAYODV010000086.1:0-1485 GCA_964402915.1 uncultured Candidatus Saccharibacteria bacterium | reverse complement strand
GTCCCACCATTCCGCCACCCCGTTAAACAACATGTGATGCACCACCCTGTCGCGAAACGGCGCCGCAAAAATCTCTCGCATCACCGGATCATGCACAATAAACGCAATCCCGCTGCTCGGATGATAGCTCCGCTCCAAAATATCGTCGCGAAGTCGGAGCAAATTCTCCGTCATCCGCATCTCAAACACCTGCTCGTCGTTCGTCGACCGCTTCGCTCGCCGCGCCTCATAAAACGCGCGAGTCAGCTCCGCCATCAACCAACTTTCAATTTCGTCACGCGGACCAAAAAAATCCGTCCACTCCTCACTATATTTTACTTCATACATATCTTCAGTTTTCCAGTCGCCGCCATCTTCTCCACCATCTTCCGCTCCGCCGCCAGTTCCGCCAGCGCCTCAGCAATCAACCCGGCAAGCGACATACTCTTCTCCGTATTCCACAGCCCCATCTCCGAGATCAGTGCCAAACTCGCTGCCGCCTGATTCAACTTTCGTTCAATTTCGTTCACTCCCGTCTCAAACGGCAAATTCTCTCGACAAACCAAGATAAAAATTTTGCTCGCCGCACGCAACTCGTCCATCAACTTCCCCGCAAACATCTCCCGACAAAACGTGTCCGAATACTCACAGTACATTTTATACCCCAACTTCAAAGCATCATTCAGCCGCATATTCGTCTTCGGCATCGGCACCGCCTTCAAAATCGAATTCGCAATTTGTTGTCGCTTGATTTCCTGCTCATGGAGCACCAAGTCATACATCTCCGCGCTCAACTTTTCCTTCAGCTCAAACGTCAACCTATCTTCCGTTTCCGTTTTCAGTTTCGTCAAACTTGAATCAGCCAGCACGGTTTTATAGAACCCCAGGTTCTTCACTGCAATCACGCCTTCTTTGGACTTGAAGCGATAGTCCGTATCTTTCTTCAGCGGCACCCTCAGCTTCAACGCAGGAGCAACCTTGTTCGCCAAAATCACCGCCGAGTGTCCCAATACGACCCAAAATCCCCCCATCCCGCGCATGAAGACGACTTTATCAAAGTTTTTCGCCTCCAGCGCCACCAGTTTTTCTTTGCGAGCATAGTACCGCTCACGTTCTTTTGCTTTTGCGTTCTTTTCCACCGTTTCTTCTCTTCTTTTTTCAACTGTTTTTTGCATTTTTTTCTCCTCACGTTAATTTTTTCTATTTAGCTTCTCTTTTCCGCCCCCGCTCCCGAACTACTGTTCCATAGTTCGGGAATACGGGAGGCCACGGGACTAACGAGCGACGCAACGTACGGCAAAGCCGTTCACCTTATAGCCGTTGCCCTGCGGGTAGACGCCGGTACTGTTGAAGTACAAGTAGCACGCGCCCGGCCTACTGCTCGGCGTAGACGACCAGAAGTAGCCGTGCGTGCCACGGCTGCTAAGGTTACCGTTCTGCCAATTGTAGTGGCCGGTAAAGGGGATAGAAAGCGGAAGCTTGTGCATATCGGCCGCTGCACCGTAA
>CAYODV010000085.1:0-1511 GCA_964402915.1 uncultured Candidatus Saccharibacteria bacterium | reverse complement strand
ATGTGGACGGGATGGTGAGCGAGCTGAAGGTGGCGGCGAAGGCGGAGAAGAAGTATAAAGTGAAGAGCCTGGATGCGTTGCCGATGGCGCTGGAAATTGTGGCGCTGAACTAATTTGCTAAAGGAGGTGGTATGAATTTGTTGGGTGTAGTAATAGTTTTATGCGTGATAGTGTTTTCTATGATGTTGCACGAGCTGGCGCATGGAGGTGTGGCGTATCTTTTGGGTGATGAGACAGCGAAAGAGGACGGAAGGTTGACGCTGAATCCGTTGAAGCATCTTGACCCGTTTATGTCGCTTATTTTACCGCTATTATCGTATTTGATGGGCGGGGTGGTGTTTGGTGGGGCGAAGCCGGTGCCGGTGAATCCGTATAAATTGAAGGGGCGAGAGTGGGGAATGGCGGCGGTGGCGGTGGCGGGGCCGCTGACAAATTTTGTACTCGCGTTTTTGAGTTTTTTGATACTGGAGCTTTCGAGCGTGACGGTGGCGAGCGGAATAATTTATACAGTACTTTTAGAAATGATATTTGTGAATTTGGGGTTTGGAGTGTTTAACTTGATTCCGATTCCGCCGCTTGATGGGTCGAGAGTGCTGTATGTTTTGATGCCGGACGGCGTGCGGGAGTTGATGAATAAGATGGAGAAGTTTGGTATATATATTATATATATACTGATTCTTGTTGGGGGAGGGGTGTTTTCTTCGGTGATGAGTGGGGCGATAAATGGGATTTTAGAAGGATTCTACTGGATTATTGGACGGTGAACTGGTATAATAGAGGTGTACCTTCATTGGTAGCATGATATTTTCTCTGTATAGTCATGTTTTAGGGATTTCGTGGCAAGCCTCCGTGGAGACTGCGCATAAGATTTTACCCACCTTGCAAATCTGCAGGGAAAATAGGGCCGGTGAGGGTACGATTTGGAATAATATATTATATATGGTGGTGGGATGAAACAAAGAATTAGAGTGGTGGGGATTCTGAAGGAGGCGGGGGAAGTGCTTTTGTTGAAAAGGAGAACCGGCAGGAGTAGTGAGCCGGTTTTTTGGGAATTGCCGACAGGGAAGATAAAGTTTGGCGAGCAGCCGGAGGAGGCGATGGCGCGGACGGCGCTGGAGTATCTGGGGGTGGAGGTGAGTAAGGTGGAGCTGAAGGATGTGGTGACGTTTTTGGCGTTTTCGGGGTCGAGCCAGATGGCGAATCTTTATATTGTGTATGATTTGGGGATCCGGGAGGGAACGAAGCTGAAGCCGAGCGAGAGATATTCGGCGTTTAAGTTTTTGAAGGGGGAAGAGTTTTCTAAGGTGAGGGTGGATGAGGCGACGGGGGCGATTTTGGATCTGGAGAACGAGAAAGAGAAGGGTGAGCTGATTGGGACGGGGAATTATCGCGAGACGGTGAATGGGGCGACGGTGTATGTGGATGGAGGTAGTCGCGGGAATCCGGGGCCGGCGGGGGTGGGGTATCGGATTGTGGGGGAAAATGGCGAGGAGCTGGCGAGAGGTGGGGAG
>CAYODV010000084.1:0-1520 GCA_964402915.1 uncultured Candidatus Saccharibacteria bacterium | reverse complement strand
GTGGTTTTCCCGCAGATTCCCAAAAGATGCTATCCAAAACTTCCCTTACTTACGACACAGATTATATGGGCGAAGACTGGATCTGTCGCGAACTTGACGACCTCCGAAAAAACCTCGAAAAAGACTTCAAATCCTACCGCTTCGCCGAAGCCGTCGAATCACTTTACAGCACCATCTGGGACAAATACGCCGACTGGTTCCTCGAATCCCAAAAACTCTTCAAAAACCTCCCCCTCCTCAAAAAGACCCTGGAAGACCTCCTCATCATGTCCCACCCCTTCATGCCCTTCGTCACAGAAACCATCTGGCAAGCCTTAAGCTGGACCGACGGCATGATTATTAACCAAAAATGGCCGGAAAGCCTCGTATTTGACCCTATAAGCGCCGAACAGTTCGAAAGGCTTATGGTTACCGTCTCGGAGGCCAGAAAGGTCTTAGCGGGCCTTAAAGACACCGTCAAGGGCATTTCTGTCGGCCTACTCTATGGCGACGACGCTCTCATCGCCGACAACGCCGAACTCGTCCGCACCCTCACCCGCACCGACTACATCCGCCCCACCGACGGCACCCCAAAGGGCATCCGGCTCGCCCTCTCCGGCCGCGAAATCTACCTCGACGTCCCCGCCGAAATCGTCAAAACCTACAAAGACCAACTCACCGACCGCATCCTCGCCGTCGGCAGGGAACTAGACGCCCTCAACGCCCGCATGCTAAACCCCAACTACGTTAAAAAAGCTCCAAAAAACCTCGTCGAAGAAACCAAAAAAGGAATAACAGAAAAAGAAGAACTTATCAAACGTCTCAAGCTCGAACTCTCCGTCATAGAATAACAAAACCCCGCTTGCGCGGGGCTAATGTGTTCTTGCTGTTATCATCTCCTTTTTTGTATTCTTCTTCTCCTCCTTCGCGCGACTCGCGTCACGTCAAAATCACAATGTCAAAATCACGTCAAAATCACGCAAAACCAACGTCAAAACCACATCAAATCACTTAAAACAATCCTTCGGCTTATACAGTCCCTCCTGCTTCTGCGAAACCTTGCCCATAATCTCCACCAGGTTAAACTGCGCAAACGCAACCTTCCGTACCTGCCTCGCGGCTTCCCCCAGGCCTGCGGCCATATCGTCGCGCGGCACTTCCTCGTCACAGGCAAACTCCACAATCTGGTCTTCCATCTGGTCCAAAACTTTCTCAACTTCCTTCGCCACATCATTCACATAATCTCTGAGCTCCGCAAGGCCCGTCGGCGTCGTCACGCTTCTAAGCGCATCTCCCACCTTCTTATAGGCCCATTCCGCAGTAGTCTCTGCATCTCTCGCCTTCCCATAAATCCCGTCCAGAAAAACCGTCGTCGCTTCGCCATAAGCACACCTACACATGATGATAACCCCCTTCTTTAATTTACCTGCCCGCTAGGGAGCAGGCACTACATACTCATATTATATCACACTTCCTTCAAAAAGTCAAAAAATGGCTGGACCGGCAGGATTCGAACCTGCGAATGCTGGGACCAAAACCCA
>CAYODV010000083.1:0-1632 GCA_964402915.1 uncultured Candidatus Saccharibacteria bacterium | reverse complement strand
GCAACGGTAATCTTGATGTGCTTGATGGGTTGGCCGGTTACGGGATGATTAATTATACAAACGCGATTGTGGGTTGGGATGAAGATTATAATATTCACCTACTAGACCAAAATGACCACTATAAAGACGTGAAGACGGTGGCGTCGGATTTGGCGCTTAAAGATAACGATAATTACGCGACCGTGAATGACAACGGCGAAGTGGTGGTTGTTTACCGCGGACAAGAGGTGAAGAACTTTGGTAACGAAGCATCGATGCGAAGCGGCGTGTTGGCGTTTGCGGATTATTATGCGATTCAGAGTGAAGGCAAGTATCGCTTCTATCGCTTGGACGGGTCGGTTGCGTTTGGCGAATATGAGGATATTTATTCGGTCTTTGGCCAGCACGGGCATGCGATGGTGTCGGATGATGGCGAAGCATATTATTTCATTGACGTGAACGGTAAACGCATCTCTGAAGCGACGTTTGCGAAGGCCTATGCCTATGACGATAGTTATGTGGCATACAATGCTGATAGCAAGCGCGCGATTTTCGATGCAAATGCAGTGCAGCTGACTGGGTTTGATTATAGCGAAGCGTCACAGAGAAGCGTGGCGGTGGATTATGAAATTTGGTCGCTGAAGAAAGAGGCTGGGAAGTACGATGTGCTTGACGCTAAAGGCCATAAAATGATTCTTACCGATGTGAACGTTCAAGACTTCTATGCGAACTATTTCACCGTAAAGAATGACGACGGAAATATTGATTATTATACTTACGACGGCGCGAAATTCTTGACCATTGAGAAAAACGCATAGCCTCGCCCGCGACGGGAGCCTCGTCGCAGTCGTCAAAATAACCTTAATAGGCGGATTTTTCCGCGGATGGGACGCGTAGGAAAATCCGTATCAAGGTTATTTTGACTGCTGGCCTCGACTCTTTATTGTCGCGAGGCGAGACTATTGCGTTTTTTCCAGACTGATCGTGCCTTGTTGGCCGTCGATGGAGATGATTTCGTCGTAAGCGTAGTTTGCGGCCGAGTCAAGGCTTAAGGCGAGAGTTTCTTCCATGAGGAGTTTTTGATGGGCGGGAGATAAGGCGAAAGAGATGCTGAGTTTGATGCGGTCGTCAACCTGGAGTCCGGCTTTTTTGCGGGCGGATTGGACGAGGCGAATAAGTTCGCGAGTGAAGCCTTCTTCTCTCAACTCTTTGGTGAGGGTTTTGTCGAGTAAGGTCTCGGCGCCGTTTTTGACAGTTTTGACGTTGAGCTCGTCTCTTACGATTTGCTCGTAAAAGTCGGGAAGTTTGTCTCCGGCGTAGGTGAAGGAGCCGAGGGGCTGGCGGATTTTGATTTGATCTTCGGTATCGGATTTGCGCATGCGGAGCATGAGGCCCTCGTTGATGATGCTACGCGTACGAGACATAAGGCCGAGCGTGGTCTCATCGACCGGGTTTTCGAGTGGGTAGTCGAGGAGATGGACGGATTTACCTTCGCCGATCATATTTTGATAGAGTTCTTCGGAGAGGAAGGGAGTGAAGGGAGCCAGCATAATAGCGGTGTGTCTCAAAACGGTGAAGAGGGTCCAGTAGGCTTCGTTTTTGTCGGCGTCGTCTTCGGACTTCCAGAAGCGGCGGCGAGAGCGGCGAACGAAC
>CAYODV010000082.1:0-1647 GCA_964402915.1 uncultured Candidatus Saccharibacteria bacterium | reverse complement strand
CGCTTGACGCCGCCGCCACGATGGCGAACGGTGATGCGGCCTTGGTTGTTTTTGCCGGCCTGTTGTTTCTTGGCGAGCGTGAGAGACTTTAAGGGCTTTTTGGACGTGATTTGGTCAAAGTCCTGAGTGGTCTTTTGGCGCTGCGCCGGAGTGGTCGGACGATAGGCTTTGATAGACATTATTTATTCTCCTTGTCTGCTTTCTTGTCGGCCTTTTTGGCTTCCTTTGCGCTGACTTTAGTTTTCTTTTCGGTCTCCTTGTTGTCTTCAGGAGTTTCGAAAACCTTGATTGAGTTCCCCTCGGCGAGCGTGACGTAAGCGAACTTGCGGTCGCGGCGGAAAGCGGTGCCGGGGTAGGCGTGCTTGCCACGAGAGAAGCGGCATTTTTTGCCTTTGCGGGTTAAGATGCGGACGTCGGTGACTTTGACGTTGTAATCTTTTTCGACGCGGGTCTTAACGGCTTGCTTGGAAGTTTCGCTCTCGATGGTGAAAATGTAGGTGCGCCTTCCTTGTTCAAAGTAAGCTTTTTCGGTGGCGCGAGGCGGGAGGAGGTTAAGAGTGATTTTTGGCTCTTTGGCTTCCTTTTTGGCCTTTTTGTCAGTTTTGACGGTTTTGACCGTGGTCTTGGTTTCTGCTTTAGCCATGGTTATTTCTCCTTCCCTTCTGCTTTGACTTCAGTGCTGAGGAGCCAGGTTTCGACGGCTTTTAATGCCTTGGCGTCGAAGAGGATGGCGTCGGCGTTCATGATGTCGAAGACGTTGAGGTAAGTGGCGCGGACGAGCTTGACGTTCTGGAGGTTGTCCGTGGAGCGGAGAAGTTCGTCGGTTTTTTCGGCGGTAACGGCGAGGACGGTCTTGTCGGTGAGTTTTTGGTCACTCAAGATTTTAACGAAGTCCTTGGTTTTGCCGGTAACTTTGAAGTCGGCAACGAAAACGGCTTTATCGGCGTTCTTTAAGCTAAGAGCTTGGCGAACGGCGAGTTTTTTGCTGTTTTTAGCGACTTTTTTGGTGAAGTTTTCTTCGCCGGTGCGGCCGAAGGCGACACCACCGTGACGCCAGATGGGGTTACGGGTGGAGCCGAAGCGAGCGCGGCCAGTGCCTTTTTGTTTCCAAGGTTTTTTGCCACCACCGCGGACTTCGCCACGCTTAAGAGTTTTAGCGTGAGAGCTGCGGGAGTTGGCGAGGTAGGAGTCGTAGGCGACTTTGAGAAGCTCGTGGTTCTCGACTTCAAGTTTGAAGATATCTTTGTTCAAGGTAATTTTGTCGGCCATATTATTCCTTTCCCTCGATAGTGAGATTACCCTGCTTTGGGCCGGGGACTGCGCCCTTAAGGCCGAGGAGGTTGTTTTCTTTGTCGATGTAGGCGACGACGAGGTTTTTGACCGTGACTTGGTCATGGCCCATGCGACCAGGCATGCGCTTACCCTTGAAGACTTTTTGAGGATACATCGAGCCGATGGAGCCGACTTTGCGGATGTCGCCTTTGAAGCCGTGGGTGTTGCGGGATTCCTGGAAGTTCCAGCGCTTCACCGTACCGGCGAAGCCTTTGCCCTTGGAGATGCCGGTGACGGCAACTTTGTCGCCGAGTTCAAACGCTTCGACGGTGATGACATCGCCGAGCTTAACGTCCGCGATGTCGTCGCGGCGGA
>CAYODV010000081.1:0-1656 GCA_964402915.1 uncultured Candidatus Saccharibacteria bacterium | reverse complement strand
CAACGACCTTTTGGTTATGAGCCAAACGAGCTACCAGGCTGCTCTACCCCACGATGTTGTTAAAGAATGTATAAAGTATATATCATGAGGCGAATTTTGTCAATAGTTAATTCGCTTCGCCAGTGTTAGAGCAAGGTTCAATGCTGCCGTCAGCAGTGGTTTTCCAGCAATTGTCGGTAACATAAAAGTTTTTCTTGATGGAATCGTCGCTGGTACTGGTAGCTTGAAGGGCGAATTCAGGGAACGGGAAGCCAGGGTCGTAAAACTCTAGACGAGCTTCAACGCGCGAGTACATGTCGTTAGCGCGACCGGTGGAGTCGACAGCGATTTGGGCATCGACGAATTTCGCAATCGAAAGATTTCCGCTAGCATCCAAGCAGTCGCCGCGCTGTGTATCAGTATCAGTACAAAGTTGGACGGCGAAAGTTGTTGTCGGCTGGCCGTACGGCAAAGACAAAGCCAGAAGGAAAGTGTCCTTGTTGCGCTCGCTGCTACCAACGGGACTGGAAAGCTCAATAGACGCCACGCAAGCGAATTCGTCAGATAAGCCTAAAACGTTATTACTGGGCTTGCCGCAGCGAACCTTGTAAGGATTATTGGTGGAGGCGTGGTCGTTAGACGCGACAAAAGTGCTGACTGGAACGTGATGATTGTTTCCTTCGTCGGTCGGCGTAAAGATAATCGTGCCGCGGTCGGTGGTACCGTTAACACTGGTAACTAGTTGGTCAAGTGAGTAAGAAGGGGCGGTTTGAATAACTTGTGCCGATAAAGTTGGTGGAGTGGCCGCACCACCACTTAGGGACGGGAAGTTGTTTTTGTTGCCAAAGTTTAGGCTCATGGTTGGGTCGTCGCTTTCAGAATACCAGAAAATCCGAATTCCCGTGACTGCCGAAGGGTTGTCGGTCTTAAGCGGAACTACGCGCACGGAATTGCCGTGTAGGGTGGCGATGTAGTCGTCAAGTGTATTATCGATCATCACGCAAGTGTAAGCCTGGACAATACCTTCGCCATCACCTGTGCCGTTGGTTTCCTTGACAAGAACTTCGGAATTAGTCGTGGAGCTAATACGTCCCAGCGCGTGAGAAATCGCGTCACAGTTGCCGTAACTGGAGCTTGACGGGTCAGAAGATTGAAAGCCATTGTAAACGGCTGGATAAACCGTGGCACACTCACCTTCAGAGGTATTATTGGCAGCCTTACAGTCGTAATACTTTTTTAAGGCCACTTTGGTATCTTCTACGCCGGCCAGGGCAGAGTCATAAGCTGATTGTGCGAGTTCGTCACTCGTGGTGCGGTTGGCTTCGTTGAGAATAATGCGAATGAAGCTAACCGTGATAACGCTAAAAAGTAGCGTGGCGATTACGACGACATAGATCGACGTGGCACCTTGTTTGTACTTTGAGCTGAGTTTTGTGTTCATGGTTTTCTCCTTAATTCCCCGATGCTTGAATTGTGAAGTTGAACTTGTTGATGGCACAATAGCTAAAGTCTGCGCTGAAGGTGGAGGGCGCCTGGCAGTAGTTGCTGGAGGACATGATATCTACGCCGCCACTAACGGTCGCAAGAATGAAGGAACCGGAGAAAAGCAGGCGGTCACTTGAAGCGACTCGCGCCGGCTCAAAGATCACGAAGTCAAAAAGCGCTAACGATGTGTCA
>CAYODV010000080.1:0-1721 GCA_964402915.1 uncultured Candidatus Saccharibacteria bacterium | reverse complement strand
TTAATCTCAAACATTACGCATTACTCCTCTCTGCCAGACCAATCGCCACCGCAAATTCGCTCGCCACATTTATCAGCGCATTCTGTTGCTCCGGCGACACCCGCACCATCTGCCACGGGTTACCCTGCATGGTCGGCACATCCGTCTTCGCCTCAATATACTCCGCAATAAACGGAATAATCTCCGCAAAACCAGACAGAATAATTCCGCCCACTTTCACATTCGTATATTTACCCTGGAAGAACAGCACCGACTTCGTTAGCTCGCTCGCAAACGCTTCCAACGTCGAATCAAGCGCCTTAAACACTTGGCCTTCAATCTTATCTTGCGCCAAACCGAATTTCAAAATAAACTGTCTCGCTTGGTCTTCGCGCACGGACAACGCACTCGCCACAGTCTTCACCAGCGCATCAAACCCACCCGGAATCGAGCGCACCAATCTCGGCGCCCCATGGAACACTACCACTAAGTCCGTTGACCTCTCGCCAAGATCCACAATCATCCGCGCATCCACCACGCCCGCCGGCATCAAAGCTCTCGCCATCGCTAGCGGTTCTGGCTCCATCGCAATCACATTCAGTCCCATCCCCTCCACCTTTTCCAGCGTCGATTCCGCATAGTCAATCGCCGTCGAAGATACCAACACTTCCGCCTTCGCCGGGTCATTTGGCGACGGGCCCAACACTACATAATCCGCTTTCGCTTCATCTACCGCCATCGGAATATATTGGTCAAGCTGGTATTTAATCGTCTTGGCCAAATCTTTCGGGTCTTGATTATCTACTTCCACAACTGTCGTAAAGGTTTTCCCTGCCGGCATCCCCACCGCAATATTTTTCGTATGAATCCCCGCCTGATTCACCGCCGTCAAAACAATCTCCTGGAACTTTTTCTTCCCAAGGTCTGACGAATCCTGTAACACTTTTTCATCTACCGGAATATAAGCATACTTTTGTAGGCTCCAGCCTCGTTGCTGGTCGCCCGCAAGCTGCACAATACGAATCGAGGTCGTACCGATGTCCATCGCGAAGAAATCGCCCACTCCTTGTAACAGTTTCATATATTATATTATATGCTTATGCTTTTTATTTTGCAAGCATCAAGTAATAAAATCGTTCCAAATTCCCATTCTTCCCCGCCAAAGTATTGTCGCGTTTGCCTTTCACGATGAACCCATTTTCCGCCAACCACTGTTCAAATTTTTTAATAATCTCACGACGCATTTTTTCATTTTTCACCACCCCTCTCACCAGCTGCTTTTCCTCCGCCTCAAACTGCGGCTTCAACATCACCAAAAACTCCGTCTCCTTCCCAGCCAAATTTTGTTTAGCATAAGCGAGAACCTTGCTGAGGCTCACAAACGACACGTCTGCCAGTATCACATCAATCCTCTCGCTCGTCCTAAACTCAAAAACATCTTGCTTTTCGTGTAACTCCACTCCTGAGTCAAACCGGAGCGGCGCCTTCATTTGCCGCGTTCCCTTCTCCACTGCCACCACTTTCTTCGCTCCATGACTCAATGCATACTCCGTAAATCCCCCCGTAGAGCTACCTATGTCCAATACAGTTTTATTCTTAAACACAAAATGAAATGCATTAGATGCATTCTCTATTTTATTTTCAGCACGAGATACATACATATTTTGTTGCGGGGAGGATTATGCTTAGTCGGGGGTGTCCGGAGGTTACGACCGAGGATGAAGGCCCCGTAGCCCCGTGAC
>CAYODV010000079.1:0-1783 GCA_964402915.1 uncultured Candidatus Saccharibacteria bacterium | reverse complement strand
TGGACTCAAGTACTGGGACCCGTCAAAATCTATGTTTGATGAGGCGGTTTCTATAGTCCAAAACGACCCAACTAAGCTCCCAGAAGGAGAAACGGAAGTAACGCAAGAAAACTACTTTAGAATCGTCTCCCTCAACCTTCTTGGAGCTGAACAGCCCGTACAATTCCAGTCCGGTAGCCAATATGGCACCGACTCTAATGGGACGATATGGCACTGGGGATCGAATTGCTCCTCGGTTGGCGATTGCACAGAGAGCGGACATGGCTCGTCAAATAATCAATACGGTCAGATGCCGCGCGCTTATGTCCGAGAAGACGGGTCGTCGCATGACTATTACAATTACTACGCACTTACGGCTGAGGCGGGAACTTTTACAGACGTAGTCAATAACCCACAGGATTCGATATGTCCCAAAGGGTGGAAGATGCCGCCCGTTTGGGGAAGCAAGTCATGGTCGATGCTCATTACCACTGGTTATGGTATAGCGAATAATACAAACCCGACACCGAGCGCCCTTTTCCAATCTCCAGTTAGTTTTGTTTTATCTGGGACTTATAGCGAATACGACGGAGCGATAACGAAGTATGGCTCACAAGGCGTTATGGGGTCGTCAACCGGCGGTAGCGGAAACTGGCAATACCGCGGACCAACATATTTGCTAGGCGGAACACTTATTATAACTGCTTATCCTGGGAAATCTGCTGGAGCGTCTGTTCGTTGCGTTAAAAAATAGAGTTACGCAAAAAATGAAAGCCCCGAACCTGCGTTGCAACGCTGCCTGACGGGCTTTCTCTGCCTTTAGTATATCATTTTGTCCTGAATAATTCAACTACCTTACCGTTCTTATCGATTAGAATTAGCCGTTTTACTTTCTTGATAAGCTCAAACTGATGCTTAACTTCGTTTCTGAGTTTGATTGGATGAAGTTTGGATTTCCTCGCATCGATAATTACATTAGCAGACTGATGACTAGCATCTTGAAGTTTATGCTGTATATTGTGTTTACCGGAGCCTGTCGGACTTTTTAACTCCCAGTAAGTACCTTTTATCAAGAAATCTGGTGTTTTGCCGGCGTTACGTTTGACAAACTTTACATTTGCTTGAAAGAAATCTACAAGAATATCGGCCGCCGACATTTCTTCCGGAGAGGGCTTCGGATAATAAGACCGCGGAACGATCACGTTGTAATCTTTGTTCTTCATGGGGCGATTATAGCATCCGCCCTACGAAGAACAAATCATGAGCGAGTTTTGAGGCTATTTCTTGACGCAGCGGACGGAAAACGCGTATTTTTTGTATCCTCCTCGATTAGATGTAAGATAAGTGCTATTATTACTGTTTCGATCCTGATAATCAAGCGCTTGGGCGATTGCGGTGGAACCTTGGCTGGAGCCACTCGTAGCATAATTCGTCCAATACAAACCGCCACTACCCAACTTGTAAATAGTAGAATCGTGGGCAATGAACCCGGCGACCGTCAAAGACAGAGGGGTAGCCTTAATGAAATCTGTGGCAACCGTCGCATCTGCTTCATTTAGCTCGTATGCCACGTCGAGCAAATTTGTCCACGTTTTATTAGTATCACCACTACTAGTACTGTTCGGTAGTTGCCACCCAGTTGGGCATATAGAATCATAAGCTTTATTATTTACAAGCGCGGCATTTGTAGTCGCAATATACCATGAATAATAATAGTTATTACCTACTATTCGCCAATGAGTGTAGCCACTTATCTCGTTCACGGTTTCCTCCGGGTCCCAATATTTGAGTCCATTCATGACAG
>CAYODV010000078.1:0-1790 GCA_964402915.1 uncultured Candidatus Saccharibacteria bacterium | reverse complement strand
TGCTCTGCGTAAAGTCAGCTAGTTCCAAATCCAAGTTCTGGACCATCCAGCAGTTACCGTCAGCTAAGCGGCGGACAAGGTAATCTTTATTGTCGCGATTATCAGTCAGAGCAAAGGTACCAAGGCCGAGAGTGTCTGCAGTGGAGCCGGTGCCGAGACTCCGGCTGCCGGAATAATCATAAAGTATCGCATCGGCGCCGAGAGCAGTCTTTTCTACCCATTCAGAACCAGTGTTAACTAAAGTAGTGTTTCCCCATGCATTAGTATTGTTGCAAATACCATTAGACATTTCTTGCATCTTGGTGACGATTAAGCTACCGGCGCGGGAAGTGGGCGTAGCATCGGAAGAGTTGCGACTGTCGCCGTTGGCATAAGTACCCTCGTTGGTTGGATAAACAGATTGAAGACCGACGGAGTAGAAGGTCGCGACTTGCGTGCCCTCGAAGATGTCGCGGGAAATGTAGTTATAGCCATAACCGTCAATGTACATCCAGAAATCATATTCGCCGTTGCCGGTGCCATCTTCAACATTGAGGCCCTTCGGGAGCTTACACTTTACTTCGGCGTAAGCGTTGGAGCTGAAGTCAAGGGAACCAACGACGACCGGGCAGGTGTAATAGTCGGAGGCGGTGAGGTTGGCGATTTCGTATTCTTCGGAAATCATGGTTTGGTGAGGAACGATTTTGATGAGGATGTCGGATTCATCAATGGAGACAGTGGACTCGTTAAGGTCGAACTTTAGGGTCATGACGTCTTTGGCGGCGCCAAAGTTTTGGTCGGTTTGCATGTTGGTGCTGACGGAATCGAGCGAGGAAGCGGAGGCGAGGGCAGTGTAAACGATTTCGTTGGAGTAAGTGCCGGCGAGGGTGTCGGTGTCGACGGCGACGGCGTAGTAAATGTCAAAGTGGTTGTTCGTGGTGTCGCCGGTAACGGTTGAACCATCTTTTTCGTAAGCGCCGAAGCCGTAGTTTTCTCCGGCGGCGCCTTGGGCTTGGGCCTTCCAGATTTGGACAGCATTGGAGACGTTCGGAACGCCAGCCCAGATGGTATTGTTATAAGTTGCAGAAGCGCCAGCGATGGTGGTGGTGGAGTTCATTTGAGTGTCAAGGAGGGTTGGAGTGACCCAGTTGGCCGCGCTCATACAAGTGACGCCAGCTTGAGTGGTCGTGTCGCAAGGTACGGCAAAGCCCCAGCCGGTGCTGGAGAAGACTGCGGGGGTCGCAAAAGTAGAAGTGAGAGCGGGAATCCGGACCGAAGTGTCAGTAGAGTTTTCGCCGATGTTAAGGTTGAGGTTGTTGTTGGAGGAGTTTGTAGAGAGATAGACCGTGTAATATTTACCGGAGGAAGTAACACTGACGGTCTTTTTGGTGACTTTGAGCGTGCCGTAGTTGGCGCCGGAGGCTTGACTGGGGATGAGCTCGTCGAAGTCGATGTCGCCGTGGCCTTCATCACCGACCGCAGAGGTGCCGGCGTCGGTCGCGGCTTTGTCTGGGTCGAGAATCAAAAAGACCGAGCCCCAGCGGACACCAGCGGAGATGTCCGAAGCGGCGCTGGCTTCGGCGACGATGGCTGGAACCAGAATGAATCCGAGCACAAAAAGCGCAGCCGCGGCGAGAGAAATCTTTAACGCCTGGACTGCGAAAATTCGCTCTTTAAGTTTGCCTAAGTTAGTTTTTGGTTGCATAGTCCTCCTTGGTTGTACCTTAACCTCGGCGGGCTAATGCTTCTATATAAAACAGGCACCGCGAGGTGCAACAACCAATAGAATCGCGCTTTCCGAGACGGAGGCG
>CAYODV010000077.1:0-1795 GCA_964402915.1 uncultured Candidatus Saccharibacteria bacterium | reverse complement strand
CCCGGAAGAAAGTACCAGAACTAAGTGGGAAACTACTTATGCTTCAGAGCTTCAAAGTCGTGGTTTATCACAAGATTTTACCGGTCTTTCTACTCTCCTACTTGGACAAGCGCAACCCGCCCAGTTCCAATCTGCTGACCAAACAGGATATTGGTGGGGGAGTAAGTGTACCGCCGTGGGAGTCTGTGATTCGACGGCGACGGTGTCAAGTAATGCCCTAGCTGGGATGATCCCGCGAGAATACTTTAGGGGTCAATCGAAGTTCGGAGGTTATTATAACTGGATCAGCGCCACGGCCGAATCCGGAAATTGGGATACCCCAGCAGAGACTACCATAGATGATTCATTGTGCCCAGCAGGTTGGAAGTTGCCAATTGGTAGCAATCAAGCCGATAAATCTTGGGGAAATCTAATTCTTGGTGCGTATGAGACATCAAACGCCACCGCAGCAGCTTCCATCATAGGCCTGTCGACTCCGATTTCACTAATTTTCGCCGCAGATTACGACTTTCAGCTTGGCGCAATACGAAATACAAATTACGGCTTTTATTGGTCTTCGACGAAAGGTAATGAGTCGCATGTGTCGCACCGCAATCATCTACGACCGGGATACTCTACGCCGAACAATACGGACGACATACTGTATGGTTTTTCGGTTCGTTGTGTCAAAAAGTAGCTATGCTTTCACTTCTCTAGCTTATCTGATAAACTAGAGAAGTGTTGTTCCTTTGGAGATTAGCGAGCCATATGGGTTATGAGTTACCCAAACTCGTAGTCCTCGGGGGGTTCACTAAGAAGGTTTATTCTAGGTAAAAAATCAGAGCCCTAGAAAGGATGAGTATATGCACCAGTTTGGTTTGATTATAATCAATATTGGACGTAAAAAGTCCGGCAAACCAAAGAAAAAATAGTTGATCGGCGTAGGCCGACCAACTAGACAACACTTGAGAAGTTCCTAGAGCTTCTCTTTTTGTAATTCTATTATATCACGCTTGCCCAATTTTGTGTATTCATCTACTTTTTGACGCAACGGACAGAAAGACCGGATGCTTTGCTATAGTTATCGGTCGTCAGTACTCTTGCCGAGTTAATCGTTAAGTTTAACACCTGCGTATTGCTGTTTGCCGATGATGAATGAAGAAGCACTACGTCCGAATATATTATTCCGGCGTAACCAGCATGGTAAGCGCCCGTACCATTAAAATCGAACGGCTGACGTCTTGCATCGAGCGCAGATTGCGCATCTTGATGCAGTCCATACGATGTCGCTAATAGATTTGTCCATGATTTTCCGATACTTGTGCTAGGGTATCGAGGGAGCTCCCAGCCGGCTGGGCAAAGCGAATCTTCGGCTGAAGTATCTGTCAGCGCATAGCTTCCAGTCTCTGCCGTTGCGGCATTAAAGTTATAGTATAAATTAGCACTCACAATTGCAGAATGATACGTGGCTGTCCGCGGTATATCTGCCCGCGAATTATACTCAAAACAAACTCCCACGGCAGTTTTGTACGAAGCGCTACTATTAGTTTTTCCGGAGCAATTGCTGTCTGTCCCAACCGGGTCACCAGACTCGTTTAGCTTTGAAGTCCAGGCCCAGTTCCATCCTGTTTGGCCGCTATTGACGTCTTGGAATTGCGTAGATTGTTCAGTGCCAAGCCTTTCCAGTGATGCAATTCTGAAGTAGTTCTCTTGTGTTACTTCCGTTTCTCCTTCTGGGAGCTTAGTTGGGTCGTTTTGGATTATAGAAACCGCCTCATCAAACATAGATTTTGACGGGTCCCAGTACTTGAGTCCA
>CAYODV010000076.1:0-1818 GCA_964402915.1 uncultured Candidatus Saccharibacteria bacterium | reverse complement strand
CGCTGCAACAGAATCCCCCAACCCTGTCATGAATGGACTCAAGTACTGGGACCCGGAAGAAAGTATGAAATCCGTCGCCCAAACCGAGTATGCTGCCCACCCAGAACTCTACTCCGATTATGTCGATCCCAGCACCGGCATCACGGATGATAACTACTTCTACGTGGCATCGCTTTATCGCCTCGGTACGGCGCAGGCGGCCCAGTTCCAATCCGGCAATCAAACCGGCGCAGCATGGCATTGGGCTTCTCGTCTGAACGAAGCCGGAGATATTCTACGCTCCGAGGACGGGAACCAAACGGTAGCAAACGCAGATTCCGGATATAATACTTGGCACCAAGATGGCGGTGTCTGGCTAGAAAACAACTCTCGCTCAGATATGCCTCGTTCCTATCATGATGGCAATAATGCCTACGGCGATTACTACAACTGGTACGCTGCAACTGCCGAATCTGGCCACTTCTCCACCACGGGAACCGTGCACGATTCTCTTTGCCCTAAAGGCTGGCAGCTACCCAACGGCGGCGGTACAACCACCACAAAATCCTGGCAAGGCCTTCTCTTCGGCTCCTATGGACTCGACAGCTCTGCCGCTTCCTCAAAGGCTATGCGCGAGAATCCCCTTTCGTTTGCGTTTACTGGCCTCTATGATTTGGCCAATGGCTCGCTTAGCAATAGAGGTTCTTACGGCTACTGGCGGTCGGCTACGGCCGCCTCGGCCTCTAACGTTCGGAATCTGGCCCTCAATTCATCGATAGTGAACCCTCAGTATAGCTACAGTAAGCCCCATGGCTTTACTGTCCGATGTTTGCTGGCTCAGTAGGTCGGTAAATAAGCATCCTCAAATCCCGCCATTTTCGGCGGGATTATTGCCGTCCTGGGACGTTTTAAGCGGTTTGGATGGCGATCTGGGCAGTCGATGCTACAACGAATGCCACGTTGCCTGGCACGACGACGCAGCGGCGCGACGAAGACTTGAAAAATCTAACGATCTGCTCTTGTGACGACGATGTTGCCGATATACGTTTTATTTGTGGATGCACCGGACCGTAAACCCATTCGGTCTATTGCTACTAGACATAGAAATAACACCGTTTCTGAAGACTAGACTGGCAGATAACACGTTATTAGAAGAAAGAGATGACCAAAAACGGCCTATACTATTCCTACTTCCAGGGTCACCCGTTGTCCAGTCGTAATTACTGGAGCGAACTAGAGATAATGGCAACGTCCTAATTTTGTTTTCTGAACTAGCAATGGTTTCTGTTCCGTCGGAGCCGTCACCAGCATTCGTGTTAAGTTTATATTTAGTGACGAGAAGATTATACCAAGATTTGCCAGCATCATGATGCGGTAATTGCCACCCAGCGGGACATAGCGAATCGGGCGCATTTACAGAAGCCATCTCGAACGTTCCGCTCTCGGCGGTTGCGGCATACCACCCATAATAATTCCCGAAGGCATCAGCCCCGTTGGTGTTATTATCGTATGACCTAGGCATTTCCGCCAGCGCATTATTCGCCACCTCCGCATTCGTATCGCAGACACCTGCCGCCGAACACTTCGATCCCCAGTGCCAATCCGCGCCGTATTGATCTCCGCTCTGGAACTGAACCGCTTGTTCGGTTCCGAGACGGCTAAGGGAAACGATGCGGAAGTAGTTCTCTTGTGTTACTTCCGTTTCTCCTTCTGGGAGCTTAGTTGGGTCATTTTGGACTATAGAAACTGCTTCATCAAACATCGATTTTGACGGGTCCCAATATTTGAGTCCATTCATGACAGGGGATGTGGAAGATTAATAGCTTTTATAGAGAAAGT
>CAYODV010000075.1:0-1910 GCA_964402915.1 uncultured Candidatus Saccharibacteria bacterium | reverse complement strand
CCGCCCCACCTTGGTCAAGCATAATCCGCGAATCAATCTGGCTCCCCACCGCAAAAGCAATCCTTCCCGGCACGTTCGCCTTAATCAAACCAGTAATCACCTTCACTTCCGGACGCTGAGTCGCCAGCACCAGGTGAATCCCCGCCGCACGACCTTTCTGCGCAATTCTCACAATCAACATCTCTAGGTCTTTCCCTGCCATCATCATTAAGTCCGCCATCTCATCCACCACCACCACAATATACGGCATCTTCCCCTCTTGCGGTTTCTCCTCCTCGTCCGCCTTCTCGGCCTTCTCTGCCTCTTCGCTCTCTGCCAAAATCTTCGCATTATAATCAGAAATGCTCTTCACTTTCTTCTCCGCCATTAGCGTATAGCGTTTCTCCATCTCGTTCACCGCCCACTTCAGCGCCGACAGCGCCTTGTCCGTCGATGTAATAATTGGCGTTAAAAGATGCGGGATTCCATCATACAGTGCCATCTCCACCTGCTTCGGGTCCACAATAATCAGTTTCAAATCGCTCGGCGTATTCCGCCAGAGTAGCGAAGAAATCAGCGTATTCGTCATCACTGACTTGCCTGAACCCGTCGTACCAGCAATCAAAAGATGCGGCATCTTCGCGAGGTTCGCCACCACGCTCTTACCAGAAATGTCTTTCCCCACCGCAAACGTCAGCGGGTCTTTCGCCGCTTTCCACTCTCGGCTATCAATAATCCCTCTAAACATCACGCTCGCACTCTTCACGTTCGGAATCTCCACGCCGACGCTTCTAGTCCCCGGAATCGGTGCCTCAATCCTAATTTTATCTACCGCCAAGTTCAACGCCAACTCTTTATCACGCGCCAAAATCTTCGAGAGATTCACCCCCGCCGGCGGCCGCATTGTATACTGCGTCACCCTCGGCCCAATATTCGCCCCCTCCATCTCCACATCAATCCCAAACTCCGCCAAAGTCGACTTAATCACCACTGCATTCTGCTGAATATTCCCTGCGTCCGCCGGACTCTGCTTCTTCTCCAACAAATCTACGGATGGGAACTTCCAGTCCTTGTCTTCAAACGCTGTCAACGCCCCCGCCGGCTTCTCCGGCTTCACTTCCGGCTTCTTCACTGGCGCCTCAACTTCTTCAACCTTCCCCCTGCCAAAGAGCCCGCGCTTCTTCGCCGGCGCTTCTTCCTCTTTCTTCTCTTCCACCGCCACGCCTTTATTCACCTTAAACTCAAACTTCCGCTTCTTACCATCTTCCACTTCCTCAATTTCCTCAATCTTCCCCTTCGTGTCCATCGGCAACTCGCCCTTCTCTTTCCCCTTAAGCGACCGCTTCATTCCCTTCACCACCGCACTTGGCGTCTTCTGCAAAATGAACAGCAGACAAATCGCAATCAAGACCACATACACAAATATCGTCGCCCCCTGCCCAAACATCGGTAGCACCAACTCATTAATCCACTGGCCAACCGCCCCACCATGTGCCCCCTTCTCGCCATAAGTTGACACCCCGCTCGCCCCCGCCGCAAACACTATGAGGAACACCGAAACAATCCACACTATCACCGGCAACCTATTATCTTCACTCCGGAAGATCTTCACGGCAAGATATGTAAACAAAAACGGCAACACATACATCCCGTTGCCAATCACCGAAAACACAATCTTATACGCCTGATTTTTCTCCCCAGAAAACCACGTCGCCACCAAAATCACCGAAATCGCGAGTAGAATCAGCGCCAACACCTGCTGCCCCCAACCACCCGGCAACTCCTGCTTCTTTCTTACTTCTCTCGTGCTTCTGCTTGAAGCACTCTTCCCTCGGCTTCCCCCTCTCCCAGAGCTCCTCCCACCACGACTTGTTGTTTTCTTCTTCGTAGCCATAACTATTATATAATACCACACTCTATTCATTTCCGCA
>CAYODV010000074.1:0-2051 GCA_964402915.1 uncultured Candidatus Saccharibacteria bacterium | reverse complement strand
GGCCACGCCATCGTCGGCCACGTCCTCCCCGACTCCGACCCCGTCCATAAAGTCACCATCATCCCTCGCGGACGCACCGGCGGCGTCACTTGGTTCCTCCCGCCCGAAGACAAAAGTTACAAAAACATTTACGAACTTAAAGACATACTCGCCCGCGCCATGGGCGGCCGCATCGCCGAAAAACTCGTCTTCGGCTCCGAAGCCATCACCACCGGCGCCAGCTCCGACCTAGAAAACGTCGCCTCGCTCGCCAAAGAAATGATCGTTGAAGAAGGCATGGGCGCCAAAACTCGCAACCTCGTCTTCCCAGAAGGAGAAACCGGCTACTACACCATCCAGGCCGGCAAGCCTTACAGCGAAAAAACCGCCGAGCTCATCGACGAGGAAATCAAGAGCCTCTCCGCCGAGGCCGCCACTCGCGCCGAATCCGTCCTCAAAGCAAATAAGAAAACATTAGATATTTTAGCAAAAGAATTATTAGAAAAAGAGACATTAGAAGAGAAAGATTTAGTTGATATATTAAAGAATACAAGTCTTCCCAAAGAAGCTAAGTTACATGAATAAAGCTCGCGGGGAGATAGTCTCGTCTCGCCGGCATCGCGGAGGCTACGGCCGAGCAATAGGTGCCGAGCCCCGTAACGACGGGCGCGAGGACACCGGCCGGCGAACGAGCTATCGACCGCAAGCGAGCTTTATGGTATAATATCCCCTATGAACTATCAGAAGTCTCTTGAACTCAAAGAAAAATTAGGCAAAACCGTCACCGTCGCCGGCTGGGTCAACTCCCGCCGTGACCACGGCGGCCTCATCTTCATCGACTTGCGCGACTTCGCCGGCTTGATTCAGCTCGTCGTCACGCCCGACACGCCCGACTCCTTCCACCTTGCCGAATCCGTCCGCGACGAATTCGTCTTAAGGGCCACCGGCAAAATCCGCGAACGCGCCCCCGAACTCAAAAACCCCAACATCGAAACCGGCGACATCGAACTTGTCGTCGACACGCTTGAACTTTTGAACCGCTCGGAAACCCCTGCCGTCAACACTCACGACGAAGGCGCCGAATCCGGCGAAGAACTCCGCCTTAAATACCGTTACCTCGACCTCCGTCGCCCGTCGATGCAAAAACTCTTAAAAGACCGCTCGCGCTACTATAAATTCCTCCGCGACTACATGTACGACGCCGGCTTCACAGAAATCACCACCCCAATTCTCGCCAACTCCTCCCCCGAAGGCGCCCGTGACTTCCTAATTCCGTCTCGCCTCCACCCAGGCCAATTCTACGCCCTTCCCCAGGCTCCACAACAGTTCAAACAACTCCTCATGGTTGGTGGCGTGGAAAAATACTTCCAAATCGCCCCCTGCTTCCGTGACGAAGACCCCCGCGCCGACCGCCTCTACGGCGACTTTTACCAACTCGACTGCGAAATGTCCTTCGTCGAAGACGGCGAAACCGTCCGCAAAACCACCGAACCGCTCATCAAACAGCTCGCCACCGACTTCGCCGGCAAAAAACTCGTCCTTCGCTCCGAACCCGCCAAACAGTTCATCGAAAAGGGCAACACCACCCCCCGCATACCCTACGACTTCGCCATGAACACTTACGGCGTCGACAAACCCGACCTCCGCTATGGCATGGAACTCGTCGAGCTCACCGAAGTCTTCAAAGACACCGACTTCAAGGTCTTCAAACAGCCTTGCGTCAAAGCCCTCTGCGTCAAAGGCGGCGCCTCCCTCACTCGCTCCCAAATCGACGCCTTCACCGAGCAGGCTCGCAAACTCGGTGCTGGCGGCCTAGCCTATATATTATATACAGACGAAGGCGCCAAATCCCCAATCTTGAAGTTCATGTCCGAAGCGGAAATCAAAAACGTCCAAAAACTCACCGGGGCAGAAACCGGCGACGCCGTCTTCTTCGGCGCCGACGAAAGGGCCAAGGTCAACAAAGTCCTCGGCCAGCTCCGCATCTCCTTCGCCGACCACTTCGGCCTCAAAAACGACGACGAAGTCGCCCTCACCTGGATTATCGACTTCCCGTTCTACGAATGGGACGA
>CAYODV010000073.1:0-2073 GCA_964402915.1 uncultured Candidatus Saccharibacteria bacterium | reverse complement strand
CCACGCCGTCAAATTTTACGACCCCGCCAAACTCCCCAGCGTCAGCCTCGAATCCGTCGCAAACTGGGCCTCCGTCATCCTCATCGCTGCCCCTTCAAGCGTGGTCCGCATCCTCCTCAAAGAACTCCCCGCCGAAACTTTCTTAAAACCCGCTCTCGTCGCCACCAAAGGCATCATGGATCTCTCCGTCTGGGAACAATTCCGCTACTTCGAACTCATCTCCGGCCCCGGCTTCGCCGAAGAAATCACGAGGCACAAGCACATCAAACTCACCGTCGCCGCTCGCCGCGCCCTCGAAGGCGACACTCTCGTCGAATCCCTCCTCTCCACCTCCTACTTAAAATTTGACAAAACCGAAGACCTCACCGGCATCGCCCTCCTCTCCGGGCTTAAAAACCTCTTCGCTATCGAAGCTGGCCGCCGCGGACTCGAAAGCGACTCGCGCGACTTCAAAGATTACCTCGCCACCGCCTACCGCGAATGCGAACAAGTCCTACTCCATAACGGCGGCTTCGTCGAAACTGTCCGCCTCTCCGCCGGCCTCGGCGACCTCGCCCTCACCTGCGGCAGCCCCCGCTCGCGCAACTATGAATTCGGCCTCATTTTAAGCGGCCACAACGGCCTATTAGAGCGCGAGAGCGATCTGCGCAAAATCGGCCAAAACCTCCCTAGAAAACGCCCCGTTCGCATCTCCCGAAAAACCGCCTTAAAAGACGCCAAAAGATTCTTAAAATACACCACCGTCGAAGGTGTTTTCGCCGCCAAAGAAATCGCTCGAAACGGTATTTTCATCCCCAAAACCGCAGAAATTTTAACAGACATTTTAAGGAGAATTGACCATGCCACTTAACGCCAAACAAAAAGCCGCCGTCGAATATATCGAAGGGCCTTTACTCGTCCTCGCCGGCCCCGGCACCGGCAAAACCCACCTGCTTTCTAACCGCGTCGAACACATCTTAAAAACCACTGACGTCGACCCCGAAAACATCCTTTGCCTCACCTACACCGAAAACGGCGCCAGCAACATGCGTACCCGCCTCCTTGCCACGGTCGGCAAAGGTGCCCGCAAAATCGCCATCCACACTTACCACGCATTCGGCTCGGACATTTTAAGCGAATATAAAAACTACGCCGTCGAATTCACCCGCAACCTCGACGCCCCGATCGACGAAGTCACCCAGTTCAAAATCGTCCGCGAAATTCAAGACGGCCTCCCCGCCCTCGACATCCTCAAAACCGCCAAGACCAGCGACATCACAAGCACCATCGCCGCCGCCAAAAGCGCCCGCCTCTCCGGCGCCGACCTCGCCAAAATCGCCGAAAAGAACATCGAAACCTCCAACCTCCTCCGCCACGAAATCTCCCCCCTCCTCGAAAACTTGCGCCCCCGCATGAAATTCCTTGAGGCTGTCGACCAAATCTACACCCCCATCCTCGAAATCTTCGCGAAATACTCCTCCAACAAACCGATTCTGGGCGACATCGAGCCCATCGCCAACTGCTTCGCCCGCGACTTAAAACGTCTCATCGACGCCGAAATGGAAAAAGAAAAACCCAGCATCTCCCCGCTCACCACTTGGAAACGCGCCAACTTCGAACTCGACGACGACGGCCACTACCTCCTCAAAGACCGCATCTCCAACCTCAAGCTCCAATCTTTCAGCAAAATCCTCACCGCCTACGACGAAAAACTCGAACAAGACGGCCTCTTCGACTTCGCCGACATGATCGAACAGGCCATCGCCATCTTAAAAAAGGACAAAGGCTTCCGCCTCACCCTCACCGAACGTTTCCAATACATCCTCCTCGACGAATTCCAAGACACCAACCCCTCCCAATTTGAAATCATCAAACTCCTCACCGACTACGAACAGCCCAACGTCATGGCGGTCGGTGATGACGACCAAGCCATCTTCGAATTCCAAGGCGCCGACGCCTCCAACCTCCTCACTTTCCAACAATATTACGGCGCCAAAGTCATCAACCTCGAAGAAAACTACCGCAGTGGCCAAGAAATCCTCGACTTCTCTCGCCACGTCGCCGACCAAATCGAAGACTCTTTCGCCAAACACC
>CAYODV010000072.1:0-2105 GCA_964402915.1 uncultured Candidatus Saccharibacteria bacterium | reverse complement strand
TACTTCTTCTCCGCCTTCGCCGCCACCTTCAGCTCGCTCACCATCCCGTCCACATTCCCCATCGCAATCACCACCTTCGGGTCAATCTCACGAATCGCTCGCACGCTCGAAGTACACAACACATTCGCCACCCCAAGATCATCCAATCCTTCTTCAATCCCACCAATCACCCCCACATGCACCCCTCCCACTTCTGCATCATAAATCACTCGCCCCTCACTCACCCCAATCCCGCGAATCGTCACGTCCCCCACCTCAAATTCCCCAGGCCCATGAATCGCCCCCACCGACAAGTTCCCAGAAATCGTACTCTCCGCCACGTTAAACGTCACGCTCGTCTTTTTAGTCGTAATCGTAACCACATCCGGATTTTTACTTTCAATCTCGAACATATTTTTTACTACTCCTTAATTAATTTATCAGGGTCGATTAATTCACTCACGTCCATCTCCAAAATATCCAGCACAAACCTATCTCTCACACTTTTCCTGTACAAGAAATCCTCAATCGTAAATATCACATAGTTCAGCGGCTTCCCCACCTTCTTCTCCACCAACTCCGCCCAATGCGTCAACTTCTTCGTCTTATCGTCGCCAATAATCAAGAGGTCCACCCCGTCCTGCCCCGGCATCCGATTCGTCAGCATCATCGCCGCCAAATACTTCTGCACCGGCTTCACATATTCTTCCCAACCGCTTTCCCTCACATCCTTATCTTTAGCCAGGTTCACCTTCTTAGAAAAAATCTCGTTCAGCGCATGCGCATACGGATGCTTCATGTTCGCCGAATAATACACCTTGTTGTCAAACGTTTCATTCTTCACCACCCCCACACTCTCCAAATTCAAAAGTTCCCTTCGCACCGAATTAATTTGTTCGTCAATCACGCGCGTAATTTCCCGCACATAATACGACTTGTCAGTATTCTCAAATAATAGGTTAAGGAGCTTCGCTCGTGTCTTCGAACCGAACAATTTTTCTACTGGTGTACTATTTTCCTTGCTCATTCTGTATACATTTTATCACAGTCGTCTCAACTTTTTCAAGCGGAACCCACAAAATATTTTTATTTCTCTTAAACCACGTCATCTGCCGCTTCGCCAAATGCCAATCATCCACCGCGTTCAGCTTCACCGCCTCTTCTCGACTCAGTTCTCCCTTCATATGCTTCCACGCAAATTGGTACACATCCCCCAACTTCTTCACACCCTCCTCACCAAACTTTTTTACCAGCCTCTCCGTCTCCGCATACAGCTCATCATTAAACATTTTACTCGCCCGTTCAAACAACCTCGCGCGCAATTCTTCCGGCTCCCACTTTATACCAAACACTTTATATTTTGTACACATTTCTTGCCGGTCAGGATACTCGCCGTTCAAATTTTTTATACACACCCCTCGATTTTTATCATACCCCTTCCCCGGAACCTCAAATTTATAATCAAACACCAGCGCATCCACATACAGCCCCGTCCCGCCCACCACCATCGGCACACCTCCCCGCGCTTCAATCTCGCGAATCTTCCCCTCCGCATAATCCTTCCAATCCTTCACCGTAAACCTCTCCCCCGGCTCCACCAAATCAAACCCAAAATGCGGCACCCCCTCCCGCTCTTCCGCCGAAGGCTTCGCCGTCCCCATGTCCATCCCCTTATAAATCGTCCGCGAATCCGCAGAAATCACCTCCCCACCCACTTTTTTAGCAATAGCAATACTGACCCCGGTTTTCCCGGAGCCAGTCGCGCCCACTATCACCGGTACTACATTTTCTCTAGATATTTCTTCAAATCTTTCAATTTAATAGTTTCTTCTTTATCTTTCAATCTCACGGACACCGTCTTCCCCTCTTTGTCTTTCTCGCCCACAATCAAAATCACTGGCAATTTCATAGCAACAGCTCTGCGTATCTTCTTCCCCAGCGAATCATCCGAATCATCCACAGTATAGCGAAGCTTATTATTCTCCACCGGTTCATTCAGCACCACCCCCTTCAAAACTTCGCTCACCTCATCCACATACTTCGCCACCTTATCATTCACCGTCAACACCCGCACCTGCTCCGGCGCCACCCACAGCGGGAACCATCCCGCCGTATGCTCAATAAAC
>CAYODV010000071.1:0-2111 GCA_964402915.1 uncultured Candidatus Saccharibacteria bacterium | reverse complement strand
TCCGGGTCCCAATATTTGAGTCCATTCATGACAGGGAAGATAGAATTAAAATCTTTACGCAAAAAGTCAATCCTTGCGCGGCCAAACCTAACCGTGATATTATAAGTATGCAACAACCAATAAATCGCAATTTTTTATCTAAAACTTGTTTTTATGAATTGTTGCGACCTAGCGGTGCTCGCTAATAACCTAGCGCCCAGAGGCTCCAACTCGGACAGAACATAACACTGGTACATCCAGTTTAGTTCCTTCACTGTCCTCCTATTCATTATTGGGACCTCGGTGCTACATGTTAATTTAGCGGCACCGCTTCTTTTCTGCCGTTCCGGAACCGAAAAACCACCGTCCCGTCCGCCATTAGCTCCGCATACTCCACCAGCGTATGCCACACATGCGCGTCAAGACTCTCCAACTTCACCGGCTCCAGGCTCGACCAATCACCATCTCTCATCACCTCCCTAAACCCATCCTCGTTGAACTCGTATTCTCCAAGCAACCGGTTCAGCGCTATCAGCGCGGCCCTCTCCAGCTTCCTATTTCCCACCATCGGCACATCGCAACCACCACCTTCCTTTCCGCTACGGCTACACGCCCACACACTTCGCCCCCGCGTCGAATTTTCGTCCGGAAAATACGTTCGATGTAAACAAAACGCCCCACACTTTCCACAATAAAGATTCCCAGAAAACGGGCTAGGGAAATATCGCCCCCGCGCCCGCCCGCGCCGTTTCAGCTCCGCTTGCACCAGCTGGAAAGCTTCCGGCGTAATAATCGCATCATGCGAATCGCGGATATACCACTGCTTCCGCTCTCCATTGTTCACACGAATCTCTTTACTCAAAAAATCCACCGTATAAGTTTTTTGCAAAATCGCGTCACCTTTATATTTTTCATTAGTCAAAATATGCCGCACCACTTCCGCCGTCCACCGCCCCTTCCCACTCGCCGTCTTCACTTTCTGCCACTCCAGCGACCGCGCGATTCCATGCAAAGTTTCGCCACTCAAATAATCACGATAAATCCTCCGCACCACCTCCGCCTCTTCCTCCACAATTTGCGGCAGCCCATCCGGCCCCTTCTCAAACCCCAAAAACCGCGCCCACGGCAACGTCACTCGCCCCGCCTCCATGCTTCGAAGCACTCCCCATCGCACATTCTGGCTAATCGACCGACTTTCCTCCTGCGCAATCGACGACATAATCGTAAAAATCAACTCCGCTTGCGCATCCATCGAACTAATATTTTCTTTCTCAAAATACACTTCAATATTCTCGGACTTCAACTGCCTCGTAATCGTCAGCGCATCCACCGTATTCCGCGCGAATCGGGAAATCGACTTCGTCAAAATCAAATCAATTTTTCCGCTCGTCGCATCTTCAACCATTTTATTAAATCCATCCCGCTTTTTATAACTCGTACCAGTAATCCCCTCATCCGCATACACTCGCACAAATTCCCAATCAGGATTGTTCTGAATATAATTTGTATAATAATCTATCTGCGCTTCGTAACTATTTTGTTGCGAATCAAGTTCCGTTGACACTCGCGCATAGGCCGCCACCCGTTTCCGGCGCGTCGGCACAATCTGCCCCGCGACATTTTTTCTTTGCGACGGGTCATACAACACCGTCTGCTGTCGTTTGTGTTCTTTTGCCAAAGTTATCATTTTGTCCTTTCTAACTATTTGACCCGCGTTAGTGTTCGCGGATGTGATTTACTCTGTTTAGGAATAATCAGGTTCATTTCTAGCCGATAAAGCCTCGCCTTAGCGGCACGATATTCAAGACTGCTAATTAATTTACGTTTATATAATTGTTTTATGGCGAGGTGATATAAATCAAGCTCGACATAATTGTCAAAAAGTTTTTTCCTCACAAAACTCCTTTATTAAATAATATATTAGAAGTGTAAACAAGGATAATCGCAGTAGTCAAGTGTGTTATAATAAGTTTATGAAACAAGAATCTTCTAATTTAGAAAAAATCGTCAGCGCCCTCGCGTTGCTCGCCGTCGGTGTTTGCTTTGTGGTTTGGGCCGACAAGGTCACCGAATGGATTGCTATCGCTCTTGGCGTTTTAGCTCTCGTCGCCGCAGCGGTGCGCGCATTCCGT
>CAYODV010000070.1:0-2112 GCA_964402915.1 uncultured Candidatus Saccharibacteria bacterium | reverse complement strand
AGTCGTCAAAAAATACAACATTTAGTCCTGCGCTCGTCGATGACGTAACCTCGAACTCGCTTGGTAAATGTTGTATTTTTGACTGCTGGCGACTGCGGAATCAGACAAAAATAGAACAAAGAGCCGCTCTAGGCAAAATCTTTCTCTTGTGGTATAATTGAAGTAATATTAACTCGGCTAACAGCATTTTGGCGTGTTAGCTTTAACCAAAGGAGCAAATCGTGAAACAATACGAATTGACGTTCTTGATTCATCCGGATCTTGAGATGAATATTGAGAATGTGGTTAGTAAAGTCAAAGACTTGATTTCTTCTAATGGTGGTAAGGTGACGAAGGAAGCCAATGAAGGCAAGAAGCGCCTAGCTTATACCATTAAAGGTCAAGACTATGCTGTTTACTACTATCTGGAAGCAGATTTGCCGGCGGATGCGCCAGCAAAGATTTCCGGGGTGTTGAACATTACTGACGAAGTGTTGCGTTATCTGCTCGTGGCGGTGGACGAACGTAAACTCAAGGCTGAGGCCAAGAGAGCGGAGCGTCGTGCGGCCCGTGCGGAAGAAGCACAAGAAGATAAAACTGAGGAGGAATAATTTATGCGTGGCTTTAGTAAAGCTATTATTACAGGAAACTTAACAAGAGATCCAGAACTGAGGACTACTCCGAACGGAGCGAGCGTTTGTTCGTTTTCCGTGGCGGTGAACCGCGTGTTCAAAGATTCGAGCGGAACTCAGCAAGAGTCGGTGTCGTTCATTGACTGTTCGGCTTGGGGTAAACTCGGCGAAATGATTGGTCAATATGCTAAAAAAGGCGCGGGCGTGCTCGTGTCTGGCCGTTTGGATCAAAGAAGTTGGGAAGATAAAAATACCGGGCAAAAACGTAGTCGGGTGGAAATCGTCGTAGAAGATTTTAACTTTACTGGGCCGGCGAATAACGACAGGAATAATAATGGTGGGTATAATGGTTCTAACTTTGGTGGCGGAAGCGCCGCGAAAGAAGAGGCTGCTCCGGCAGAAGAAGCCGCTCCGGTTGATGAAGAAGAGCCGATTGATTTGTCTGAAATTCCTTTCTAGTTAGTTTCGTTTTAGATAGTGAATTACTTTGTCAGTAGATGCGTTACTCGCTCTCCGTACTTTAAGTACGGTTCGCTCCGTTACTCCTACTTCCTCGTACTTCATCTATCTAAAACAAAACTAGGATAATTAATAACTTTAATTGGAAATAAAATATATGATGCGAAGAGTTAAAGTTGACTCTAATATCTATTTTGACTATAAGGATGTGAAGACTTTGCAAAAGTTTCTTGATCCCTATGGTCGAATTGAAGCGGGTGCGCGTACTGGACTGACTGCGAAGCAACAAAGACAGCTTGCGGTGGCAGTGAAGCGTGCGCGTCATTTAGCGCTGTTACCGTTTGTGAGCGCTAATTAAGGAGGGTTCATTATGTATGGTCCAACTGATCTGAAGAAAAATGTGCTGATTACGCTTGATGGGCAGCCGTATAAAGTGGTTGAGTATTCGCAGAAGGTGATGGGGCGCGGGGGTTCCATCGTGAATGTGAAGGTTAAAAACCTGATTACGGGAGCGCTTTTGCCGAAGACCTTTAAGGGGCAAGAGAAAATCGAGCCGGCGGAAGTGACGACGCGTAAGGTACAGTATCTTTACAAAGACGACGAAAAGTTCTATTTTATGGATCCGGAGTCGTTTGAGCAATATGAACTTTTGGCCGAGATGGTGGGCGATGCGAAGGATTTTATGAAGGACGGGGATGAGATGGAGATTCAGTTCTATAATGGGACTCCGATTAACCTGGTGCTTCCGAAGAATCTTTGGCTTGAGGTTACCTATACCGAAACGGCCGTGAAAGGCGACACATCGACGAGCGTGATGAAAGACGCGACGCTGGAAACGGGGGTGGTGGTGAAAGTGCCGGCGTTTATCAAGGTTGGTGATGTCGTGAATATTGATACTGAGAATTATACGTATCGCGAGCGACGGAAATAATTTCGTTGCTTGCGGTCGGATATGCTTGTCGGGGGCCGGCCTCCTTCGCGCCCGTCGTCACGGGGCTACGGGGCCTTCATCCTCGGTCGTAACCTCCGGACACCCCCGACT
>CAYODV010000069.1:0-2134 GCA_964402915.1 uncultured Candidatus Saccharibacteria bacterium | reverse complement strand
TCTCATCGAGCACCCTCGCACGCTCCAGCACATTTCCGCGCACTTTCTCGCCAAACTTCCCCTCCGTCCATTTATCAACTCTCTCTTGAATCTCTGGGTCTGGCAAAACCAGTTCATACTCCTGCTCCGGAGCATCAACAATCTTCTGCAATTCTCTCTGTAAATCCAGCGCCGGCTGCACATTGTCCACCGCCCAGTGCATCGCCTCAATAATCATCTCTTCCGGCACCTCTTTCGCGCCAGCTTCCACCATCACGACCTTGCCATCTTTACAAGCCACCACCAGGTCAAGCGCCGATTTTTCGCGCTCTTCCGGGCTGAGGAACGCCTTAAACTCCCCGTTAATCCGACCAATGCGCAACCCCGCCACCGGCCCATCAAACGGCACACCAGCATTCATAAGAGCCGACGAAGCTGCCACCATCGCCACCACATCCGGGCGGAAATTCGGGTCCATGGAAAGCACCGTCGTCACCACCTGCACCTCTTGGCGATAACCCTTCGGGAACAGCGGACGAATCGGCCGGTCAATCAGGCGCCCCACTAAAACAGCATTATCAGAAGGCTTCCCTTCCCTCTTAATAAACTTCGAGGAACTAATCTTCCCCGACGCATAATACTTCTCTTCATAGTCAATCGAAAGCGGGAAAAAGTCCTGCACCACCGGCTTCGTCCCCACCACGACCGAACCTAAAACAACCGTATCGCCGTATTTCACTAGCACTGACGACGTCGTCCTAAACCCCACTCTGTTCACTTCCAGCGAGAGCTCGCGCCCTAACCACTCTGTTTTCGCCACGGTGGTTTTCTTGCCACTCGGATTAATAATATCCATTAAGGATCCCTTTCTTGAGAAAACCTCAGAGAGCGACCGCGACCAAAATTCGCAACCCTTCTCTGCCGTTTTCTCATATTAATTTACTTTATCTATTATAGCATAGAAAAGTCAATATTTGGATGAAATTCAAGGAAGCGGGAGTAACGGAGCGAGACGTACTTAGTGGTACGTCGAGCGAGTAACGCATCCGCTGACGCAGAAGTTCGCCAAATATTGACTTTTCATTCCGTTTATGATATAATAGGAGTGATTGGCATCACACCAAAGTACAAAAAGGGGGAAATTAACATTGTCTGAGTCCAAAAAATTCCGCACCGACTTCGACCAATACACCGACGAATGTCGAGCCGCAGTTGAACTAACCATGACCCGCCTCAAAATCATCAAGGACAGCATTGAACATTCACCCGTCCGCAGCCCATTTGATTCCATCACTTCCCGCATCAAATCCTACGAATCAACCACGGCTAAGATGAAACGCAAGGGTCTCACCACCATCGAGGAAGTCAAAACTCAAATCCGCGACATCGGCGGCATCCGCATTGTCGTTCCCTTTCAAGACGACATCTACGCCGTCGTAGAAAGGCTCGAACGCAGCCCCGGCATCAACATTGTCGAAAAACGCGACTACGTCAAAAATCCCAAGCCCAACGGCTACTCCGGGTTCCACGTCATCGCCATGGTCGAAACCTACGCCGAAGTTTCCCGGATTACGCCCATAGAAATCCAAGTCCGCGACAAAGCTATGGACATGTGGGCAACCATCGAACACATCGTCAAATACAAAATGGACGACGTGCCCGAATCCGCCGTCGGCGAATTCAAACAAATCGCTGACATTCTCAATAAGTTTGACGAAAGCGCCATGCGCCTTCGCGACAAACTTCGCCCAGACATCAAGAACCCCCGTTCAACCTGAACGGGGGTCTCGCTTTTCTCTGGGCCTAATCTTCACGAATAAACTCGGAAAAAAGTTGTATTTGAGAGGTTATTTACGCAAACCAAGTTTAGAAACTGTTTCTTTGTATAAATTGAAATCAGTTTTTTCAAGGTATTTAAGCAACTTTTTACGCTTACCTACCATTTGCATCAACCCGCGCCGCGCCATAAAATCGTGTTTATTACTCTTGACATGCTCCGTCACTTCCTTAATCCTCTCGGTCAGGATGGCAACTTGCACCTCAGGAGAACCCACGTCTTTTTCCGAACGCGCGAGCTTCTTGATAGCCTCTGCTTTCTTATCTTTGCTAATCATGCGCCCAATTATATCAGTTTTTCATAAAATCTTCAAGAGGT
>CAYODV010000068.1:0-2154 GCA_964402915.1 uncultured Candidatus Saccharibacteria bacterium | reverse complement strand
AGCCTGGCACGTTAACGTTGGTCATGGAGCCTTTGCGGACGGTTTCGCCGGCGACATCGGCGTAAATGAGGTGAGAAATCCTATAAACTTCATTGAGATTAACACTTGAGTTTTCAACGGCGTATTCGCCTGATTTAACTACAATAGTAAAGTATTGTCCGCCCGCCGGAGCGTCCTCAGGAACGTCTATGACGAAGCGAATTTCTTTGTTGTCGTTCGGATAGACAACACCTGAAGTTTCTGGCAGGCTAATCCAGTCCGTGATTACGCTATAATTATCTTTAGCTTCAAAAGTGATGCTGTTGTCATTACTGGTCGTAAATGGCTCAATTTCTAGGGTATAATAAAACTCGTGTTGATTATTAGCGGGGTTAATGACTTGAAAATTGCCCTGGTAAGTCTCTCCGGGTGTCAGGGTAATCATTTGATTCATCGGCGCTAGCGAAAACACGCCGCCGTTAGCCTCTTCTTCTGCGTAAACGGGAGCCACAAGCGCTCCACAAATGATGGTCATTAAGACAAGAATTTTGGCAAGTTTTTTCATTATTTTCTCCTTTTAGTTAGTGTTGTCGATTGACGATTCGCAGGTGAGGCCTTGAGCATCAAAAATCTCGCGATAGTCTGATAGAGTAGTTGGCGATTTGGTTTTAGGGATGAGGAAGAACTCTTTGGCGAGGTCATCCTTGAGGTCAGTTTTCGATGCGTGGAGCGTGACGACAATAGCGTCGTCCAGGAGCGTGACCTTGTTGTTGAAGGCGCTGTATGAATCTACGACTTCGGCTATATTTTCGTGAAAACGCGTGTTGACTATTGGCTCGGCGTAGGATGCGGCCGATTTGTCGGCAAAATTAAGAGTATATTTAATACTTATTGAGCTAAGTTCTTCCTCGCCAAGAAATACCATCGTCGCTCTTAATTCTTTTTCGTCACTGCTGACGTCTCCGACTTTGAAATAGGTGGTATTTTTTGAAATACAGTCAAGATATTCGTTTTTAACGTTTTCTGGATATTGGCCGGTCGTGGTGATTTTGCCACGAAGGAGCCAAAGAATTGCCAAAATGATGACGATGACGAGAGTTAGAAAGAGTACCAAATTGCGGGTGCGGTGGTTTTTGCTGCCCTCTTCGGCCTTTTTCGGTTTGTCTTTTTTCTTAATTCCTTTGCCATATTTGGCAGGTTTGAAATATAATTTTTCTTCCAAAAATACCTCCTTTTTTCTCCACCCTAGTTTTTTATATAAATCTCTACTCAGAGTTCTAGCGCGGGGAACGCTAAGGAGAAATTTATACGGTTTTCCTCCCCCGAAGAGGGGGAGGAAAAGGATTTAGTTTTTAAGCTAAATTAGTCGGCAACACCTTGATAAAGGTTGTATATGACTGTACCAGTGTAAACGCCAGCTTTTTGGCTTGTGCCGACACCGGCGCCGTATTGGATGGTGTAGGAATCACCAGCGGAGTAGATTTTTTCGTTAGCAGTGGTGCCAGATTTAGCAATCGGATCGCCATTATTCGAGCTTGAAACAAATTTAGAAGCTGCGCCACTGACAACCGCGCCCTTATTATTTCCGCCTGCGGTTATAGAATAAAGAGCATACCCAGAAACGGTTTCACTATAACTTGCGTTTGGAGTAATAGTGGTAGTAGTATCCGTATGCGTGAGATTATTAGTTTTAGCCGTCAAGGTATAATCAGCATTAACGTCATTGCAATAGACAGTTAACGTGGTTTGGGCCATGTTGTCTTCTTTGGTGCCGGCATAGATGGTGTAAGCAGCAGTCATCTCGTCGGTAGAATCATGGCGAGTGCGAGGATCCGTCATGGTCTCCGCCTCAATCGCAGCTTCTTCTTCGGCGGTTAAATCGCGGTCCGGAGTCAAACCCTGCTTGTCGTCAGTAGTAGCATTCCAAGCGGCTTTACCACCATTTGCCCCCGTCGAATCGGTCGGGTGAGCGACACCGACAAGGCTAGCCGAAACAGAACCGAACGCACAAGACGCCGGAACGTTGATTTTGAGGGTGTCAGTGTGCGTATCGCTAGAAGTATTTCTTACAGCAGCGAAGGTTGCGAGCGGGGCGAGAGCAACTGCGAGAGAAGCGACGACGCCGGCGCCAGCGATTAGTTTTTTAGACATAAGTTTTAGTATCCTTTTTTATTA
>CAYODV010000067.1:0-2561 GCA_964402915.1 uncultured Candidatus Saccharibacteria bacterium | reverse complement strand
TGGTTTCGGAGGAGACCTTGTTTAGCGATATTGAAAAGGTCAAAGACTATTACGAAACGAGGCTTTCGCCAGCCTTTAATTATTTGTTTAGCCTCGGCGCTCCGGTGCCAAAAGAGCTTGCCGGTATTAAGAACATCTATCCGTTCTTCGTTGTTTTGGAGAAAGCTACGCAGGAGGAGCTTCAAAGTTTACTTGGTAAAACTGAAGGGCGCCAATACTACGAATTCAAGAATTCAAAATATGATGTCTTGCGTGGGAATAAGTATTATTTCATCAATAATAAAACTAAGTCAAATGACGAAATCGAGCGTTATGTTGAGGAGCAAATCTTTATTCGTGAATTTAAAGGTCAGCTCCACCGCTATCTAAATATTCATCGTATTATTTGGGAGAAGATTGACGATGTAAAAGCTCACTCCAGAGTTAAGGGTTCTGAGATAGTGAAGTTCACTACTAAGCTGGAGAGTTATGCTAAAACTATCAATTTGATTGACGGTCGTATTAACCAAATGGGGACTTATCTTCCTACTCGCGAGAAGATCGCCAAGCAGGATAAGGATCTTTCTGAGTTTCTGGAGATTTCAGGCTATCGCTATGAAACCCTGCGCGACACATTGGAGTATATTAAGTATCTGTGGGATATGACCGAAAATTATGTTAGGGATGCCCAAAAGCAGTTTGAGAACTTAAAGTCTGATGTTACGAGCAAATCGGTCACCAGCTTGACGATCGTTACGTCAATGTCTGCCGGCGCGGCTATTCTTAGCTTATTTACCGAGTCAGAACCCGAGTTCACTACTTTCGGTTTTATCTACTTCTTTGTTTTGGCGTTGATCGGATGGAGTGCGCAAAAGATTCTGTCTATTATTGGCAATCGTCAGAAGTATGATGTTACTGATGTGGAATATGAGAAGAATATCAAATAGGTCACCACGCTTTGACCGGTATAACACATTTTAACAATAAATGCTATATTTGCAAGGATGAAAAAACCCGCTCGAGAGAGCGGGTTTTAACTTGCCCAAAGGGCGGATTACTCAGTAGACAGAATGACCAGGCTCGCGTGAGTCAGGTAGGTGGTATCCAGTATCTGACGATTACAGCCAGTCATCACGAGAAGCACGACAGATACCAGTAGCACAAGCGCCAGCACCTTAACCGCAGATTTTTTCATCCATAGCCCTCCTTTTTCAATCGCTGCTCGGTGCTTTTAGATGGAACAGCGAAAAGCAAATGGACAACAGCACTTTCGGCCAAAAGCCTACGATCATGAAGCCATTGAGATGGTTACTCAGGATGGTCATAGCGATGACTTCGGAGAACAGCACGAGGATAATGCCAATGATTACCCATAGCCAGTTCTCGAAGACGGCGCCGATTCCCAGAATGAGAAGACAGAGCAACCAAATGACGAGCGAAATAACCCAAATGAGGACGGTTGCCAAGATAAGCGTACCTGTGCCATCGATTTGGACTGTTGCCGGGAACAGGCGAGATGCGGCCCAAAGGACCAATCCGCCGATTACGAGGTTAAGCAGAGTTCTCATTTTTTATCCTCCTGTCGATAGAATCATGCCCACGCTTTGTCATACTCAGCGCCGCGGCGTTCATAGGATTCCTTCTGGGCCTTGCACCACTCATCCCACTTAGGATGGTCCGGACCGAAGTCCTCGCCATAAGGCGGAATGCCGTCCATCTCGATGGAGTCATCGATAAAGGACTGCGCGTAGCACCGGTCTTCCAGATTGTGATGGATTTCCTCCTGCGTGAAAACGCCGGAGCGAATCATCATCAGCGTGCGGGCGAACTTATTGGGATCGCGCCCACAGCAGTCGTTGTTGAGCATATACAAATGCGGTCCACGGATATTCATGCTATCCAGCATGAGGATGTCCATAAGGCCGGTGGGGCTTTCCATCATCCCCATCAGAACCATCATTGCGCCGGGGTTGCCCTCGCACATGGTCATGATCGCGTCCATTCCGCTCATGTTGCCGTTCAGTTTCTCAGCCATTTCCTAGCCCTCCCTATAAAATTGATTTGAGAAAAAGCACAATTCTTCTGAGATTTGAATGTGCTATCTATGACACCTCGCCATAGTTCTTATCATTATATCATACATAAGCGTAAAAGTCAAGACCAAATAGGGGTGAAAAATAAAATTGCCCCCTCCGGAGAGGGGGCGGTGTGAGTTTTAAGGGGCTTACTATTTACTCCTTGGGAGCGTCAGCTTCCGGAGCCGAACCCTGCCCCTTAATGGGGTCCGCAACGGCGGCAACCAGCTTCTTCACGGTCTCGGTGACTTCCTCACCATTGAGAGCCTGATTCTGCATATCCGCCTGAGCGAAAATCTGGGGAATGCGCCCGAGGATGCCGGTCAGCAAATCGCCGCCGCCTTCCTGCTTGGCGCCGCCGCCAAAGTCGTAGAACTTGGCGTTCTTGCCGACCTCGGCCATGACGGTCGCGATGTTCGTCGCAACCTGCACGCGGGTATTCTGCTCGATCTCGATCTTCTTCAGCTCGAAGTTGACCTTGTCGTTGGCCGCCTGAGCGTCAGAGAG
>CAYODV010000066.1:0-2829 GCA_964402915.1 uncultured Candidatus Saccharibacteria bacterium | reverse complement strand
AAAAACTTATCTCCGTTTCCGACCGCGCCTTAAAACAAGTTAGCGACCTCGCCAAAATCGCCCGCCTCGAAGACGGCCTCTTCGACATGGAACCGGTAGCAGTCCGCGGCCTCTGTGACGAAGTCGCCGCCGAACTCAAATACCTCTTCCGCTTTCAACAAAAATCCCTCAAGATCTCTTACCGCAACAAACAAAAACTCGCCGTCGCCAACCACGACCTCCTCCACTCCGTCGTCTACAACTTCTGCACCAACGCCCTCAAATACTCCGACCAAAACCGAGCCTCCCTCCTCACCGTAAAAGACAAAAATCACCACATCCGCCTCGAAGTCCGCGACTTCGGCCCCGCCCTCCCCACCGACATCTACCAAAAACTCGCCAAAAATGAGCTCGAAACCCCAACCAACATCTCCTTCCGTCCCGACTCCTCCGGCCTCGGCCTCTTCATCGCCACCAAATTCGCTCGCTACATGAAGGCCAACGTCGGCGCCATCCGCCACCGCGACGGCACCTCTTTCTTCGTCGACCTCCCCGTCTCGCACCAAGGAACTCTCTTCTCATGACTCCCACCCCAAAATCCATTTTCATCATCGACGACGACGAGCTCTTCGCCGACTGCATCAAATCCGCCATCAAAAAACACGACAAATCCTTAAAAATCAAAACTTTCACCAACGCCCTCGACGCCATGAACGCCCTCGAAACCCCGCTGCCAAAAATAATCTTCCTCGACATCCTCCTCCCCGGCCCCGACGGCTTCACCTTTCTCAACGAGCTCGCCTCTTACCCAGACACCGCCAAAATCCCCATCGTCCTCGTCACCAGCCTCTCTCTCCCCGAAACCGATTTGTCAATTTACCACATTCAAGGTATACTAAATAAAGAAAAGATGAAACCAACTGAGGTCATAGATTATGTCAAACGATTCGTCAAATAAAAACGACATTCGCACCAAAGCCATCGTCCTCCGCCGCACCAACTACGGCGAAGCCGACCGCATCATCAACTTCTTAACCGAACAAGGCGTCATCGCCGCCATCGCCAAAGGCGTCCGCAAAGAAAAATCCAAACTCGCCGGCTCCGTCGAACTCTTCACCGTCTCCGACATCACCCTCCACAAAGGCCTCAACAACAAACTCTGCGTCTTAACAAGCGCCAAAATGCTCGAACACTACGACCAAATCCCTTACAAACTGACCGAGCTCGAACTCGCCGGCCTCGTCATGAAACAAATCGCCAAATTCGCCGAAAATTCTACCGGCCCCGAATACTTCGACCTCCTAAAACAAGTCCTCTCCGCCCTCAACGCCGGCGTCAACCCCGAACTTGTCGAAACCTGGTTCTGGCTCAACCTCGCTAAAGTCAGCGGCGAACAAATCAACGTCATCAAAGACGTCGACGGCAACGACCTCGACCCCTTCAAAACCTACGTCTGGGACAGCACCGAATCCGCTCTGCGCGAACAACTCGGCGGCAACGTCTCCGCCAGCGAAATCAAACTCATGCGCCTCATGCTCAGCTCCGACCTAAAAACAAGCTCTCGCGTAAACAACATTGCCCCGCATTTACCAACGATATTGTATATCGCAAAAGTGATAAACAAACAATAAGCTTAAAAGTGGATTTCTGTTCTGTTTCTTGTCCTATTGCGCAGTTCTCCCGATAATTTTGACAACATTTTCCTCATCTGAGAAAATCGATGGCCGGTGTGTCCCGAATCGCATTTTCGAAGATTGAGTGAAATATGTTTCAAAATTATAGGGCAGAACGAGCACCTGGACAAAAACAGAACTGAAAGCCACAGATATGATATAATTAGGCTATGTCAAATCTCGATTCTATTGTTAGTTTATGCAAACGCCGCGGCTTCATTTTTCCAGGCAGCGACATCTACGGCGGCTTCGCCGGTACTTGGGATTTCGGTCCCCTCGGCGTCATGCTCAAGAAAAACCTCATGGACACCTGGTGGCACTACTGGGTCGAAAAGCGCGACGACATCTTCGGCGTCGACGCCGCCATTTTAATGAACCCGACGACGTGGGAGGCCTCCGGCCACACAGCGACTTTCGCCGACCCCCTCGTCGAATGTAAATCTTGCCACGGCCGCTTCCGCGCCGACAAACTCATCGAAGGCGCCAACGAATCCATCACCACCGAAGAATTCAAGGCCAAAAACCCCAAATGCCCAACTTGTGGCAAATCTGACTGGTCCGACATTAGAAAATTCAACATGATGTTCAAGACCTCTGTTGGCCCCGTCGAAAACGCCGACTCCGTCGCCTATCTCCGTCCCGAAACCGCCCAAGGCATCTTCTTAAACTACAAAAACGTCGTGGACACTATTTACCCGAACCTCCCCTTCGGCCTCGCCCAACAGGGAAAGGCTTTTAGGAACGAAATCTCCCCGCGCGACTTCATCCTCCGCGACCGCGAATGCTCCCAAATGGAAATCGAATACTTTGTAAAGCCTAGCGACTGGGAACAAGAATTTGACAAACTCCTCCAAGAAACTCAAGAATTCTTAACCAAAGTCATCGGCCTCGACCCCGCCAAAATCCGCCTTGAAGAAGTCCCAGAAAAAGACCGCGCGCATTATTCTAAGCGCACCGTCGACCTCATGTTCGCCTACCCAAACGGGGAAGAAGAACTCATGGGCCTCGCCTACCGCACCGACTTCGACCTTAAAAACATCGAACGCGCTTCCGGCAAGTCCATGGACTACCGCGACAAAGTCACGAACGAAGTCTTCACCCCCCACGTCATCGAACCGTCCATCGGCGTCGAACGTCTCTTCCTCGCCATCCTCACCAACTTCTGGGACGAAGAAAA
>CAYODV010000065.1:0-2878 GCA_964402915.1 uncultured Candidatus Saccharibacteria bacterium | reverse complement strand
AAATCTCGACGAAGTCCGCCTTAAACTCCTTGGCAATAATCTTCGCCATCGTCGTTTTGCCCGTCCCCGGTGGCCCCCAAAAAATCAGGTTCACTGGCTCACCCTTCTTCACCACTTCCGTCAAAATCTTGCCCGGTCCAATAATCTCGTCCTGCCCGACGACCTCGTCTAACGTTTGCGGCCTCATCCTCTCCGCCAGCGGCACTCTATTCATACCCATATTATACAACAGACAAGCACAGAGGGGTAGACAAAAAGAGAAATATTTGATATAATAAAAGCACTTGGACTTCGGTCCTATCGTCGGGGACGCTACTTCGGCACCGTCCTCATGAGAGCCCGTCAGAAATGACGGGCTGCTCGATTCTCTAGAGGCCCCTCAATCTACTTCTCATCCTTAAGAGGCTGAGAAATTTTGTCCTTAATACTCTCAATATTCACCAACGCCGTATTCTTTGACTGCCTATTCGCCAAAACCATCAACCTAGAAGAAAGAAAATTATCTTTTTCAGTCTTTGGCGTAGCAATGACCGTCACTCTTGACCCAGGGCTAACTCGAAGAATAGAATTAATCGCTTCCACAAAATCCCCATCACAGGTCATTAAAACAAAATGTATCGGTTGCGAACTCGTCGCCGCCAACTCCAACATATCTGCCGTCATATAAACGTCAACGTTCGACTTCAGCTTCAATGAACTCGACAAAACCCGCACCGTATTCTCCGCCCCACATTCCTTACAATTAAACTTCTCAAACTTCGCCGGCTCCACATAACCCTTCCTAATCAATGAGCAAACTTTATATCCGACTTTCTTCTCAAGAAAACTAAAATGTCTTAACTTCTTCTTATCGCCCCTCGCAATGCCCTCATAATAACGCACCTCCTTCAACTCCGGATATTTACCCTTAAAATACTCATACAATTTCACGAAGTCTAAATTCATCCCGCAGCTCTTCAAACAAGCATATCTAATATTGCTAACATCTATATATACATGCGTTTCCATTTCTTCAATTTTCATGTTCTAATCATAGCATATTTCGCACTTCTTTCCTAGATAGCGACATCGTATATTATAAGAGCATATGCTTGCCCCAAACGCAAGTTTATGCTAAAATGACCTCAATATGAGTCATGGAGTACTGATTGCCGAAGAGCAAGTTATTTTATCTAGCCCCCAAACCTTGGTTACGGGAGCATCTTCTCGTATAAAAGTCAAATCTGCTCTTTGGAAACTCCGCTACTATTCTTACTCTCTCATCAAATTCCCCCTAGACTTCCTTCTTGCCCTCACCGGCCTCATTATTCTCACCCCCCCCCCTCATCGTTATTGCCATTTTGATTAAACGGGAAGACCACGGCCCCGTCATCTTCAAACAAGTCCGCACCGGCAAAGACGGCAAAGAATTCAACATCTACAAATTCCGCACTATGGTCGCCGAAAACGACGTCCACGACACCTCCATCCCTGACCAAAAAACCCACATTGGCCGCATCCTCCGCAAAACTTCCCTAGACGAACTCCCTCAGCTTTTCAACATCCTAAAAGGCGATATGTCTTTCATTGGCCCTCGCCCATGGATTCCTGAATACTTCGAGGCCATGAACAGCGAAGAGCGTCGTCGCACCCTCGTTCGCCCTGGCATCACTGGCCTCGCCCAGTCTCACGGCCGAAACGCCCTCACCGTTTTCGAAAAAATCTCTTTCGATCTCCGCTACGTCGAACACTACTCTCCGCTCACCGACCTCCGTATCATCCTTGCCTCCGTCCGCACCGTCCTCTCCAAGAAAAACGTCTCCGCCGGCAAAAAAGTCATCAAAAACGAACTTTTCGAACTCCGTCGCCGCAAAACGGCCAAAGCCGTCATTGAGGCTCAAGCCCAAGCTCAGGCCGTCACCAACTAACCCAGAAGTGAGGCTAAAATGACAACCAAAACTTCAAAAAAGAAAGTCCTCTTTGTCGCCACTGTCGACTCGCATATCGAGCTTTTCCATTTACCATTTCTCAAATATTTCAAAGACAACAACTTTGAAGTTCACGTCGCCACCAACTCCAACAAGCCCATCAAATATTGCGACAAAAAAATCCAACTTCCAATTTCTCGCAGTCCCTTCAAACTTTCAAATCTAAAAGCCATCAAACAACTCCGCAAAATCACAGAAAACGAACACTACGCGATCATCCACTGCCACACCCCCATGGGTGGAGTCGTCACCCGCCTCGCAGCCAAAAAATCTCGCAATAACGGCACTCGCGTGATTTATACCGCGCACGGTTTCCATTTCTATAAAGGCGCCCCGCTCCACTTCTGGCTAATGTTCTACCCAGTGGAAAAATATCTCGCCAAATACACTGACACTCTAATCACCATTAACCAAGAAGACTACACCCGCACCAAAAAGAAGTTCGGCAAACGTTGCCACGACATCCAATACGTCCCCGGCGTCGGCGTCGACCCCAAAAAGTTCAAAAAACGCCTCACGGCTAAAGAGAAAAACGCCCTCCGCAGCTCTCTAGGTCTAAAAGTAGATGATGTCGTGTTAATCTGCATCGGCCGCCTCGATAAAAATAAAAACCAAGGTTTTCTCATTAAAGCTCTGTCCCAACTCGGTAAAAATTATCATCTTCTCCTCGTCGGCCCCGACGAACTAAACGGCAAATACCAAAAACTCGCTAAAAAATTAAACTTAGAAAATCGCGTCCATTTCCTCGGCTTCCGCTCCGACATTCCTGAACTCCTCCAAATCTCCAACCTCGCAGTTTCCGCCAGCAAAAGGGAAGGGCTTCCAGTCAACCTTATCGAATCCGCTTTCGCCAGCCTTCCCATCGTCGCCACCGACTGCCGTGGCAACCGCGACATCTGCCTCGCCACCAA
>CAYODV010000064.1:0-2908 GCA_964402915.1 uncultured Candidatus Saccharibacteria bacterium | reverse complement strand
CCGCGACTTATTGAACAAAATCGTCTCCGACGTGTTCAAATATTTTGGCTCACTTTTATCTAACACCCTGGCCGTAAAACCAATGACGCCGGAACTGTCGATAAACGGCACCATCATTCGCCCCCTAAACATATCGCCGCCAAACCTGTTCAAAAGCCCCGCATCCGCGAGCTCCCTCTCGGAAAACCCTCGGCTCAAAAGAAACTTCTTCGCCGCATGCCCCTCTTGCGGCGCATACCCAATCCTAAACTCCTCCACCGTTTTCCGGTTCAAATTTCTCTTATAAAATACATACTCGCTCACCCTCCGCGACTTCGACAAACAAAACTGATAATACTTCATGGAGAGCTCCAGCGCCTCCCGCGCCCGCGCCTTTCGCTTCGCCATCTGCGCATCTCCACCACTATATTTAGAAATGTCCACCCCCGCCTGGGCCGCCAGCTTCTCCAGCGCCTCCTTAAAACTAATCCCCTCCACCTCCATAATAAACGAAAAAATATCTCCGCCCTTATTCGCCGAAAAATCATGCCAAATCCCCTTCTCCGGACTCACCATAAACGACGGTGTCTTATCTACCCCCCACGGCGACCGCCCCTTCAGCGTCCGTCCCGCCCGCTTCAACTCCACGTATTGCGAAATCACATCCTCCACCGAAAGTCTCGCCTTAATCTCCTCCTTCGCATCATTCATGTCTTTAGTATATCACCTTTTTGTGGTACACTTAAACCATGAACGATTTAGAATATCTAAACCAAATCTCCGCCAAGCCCGCGCAAGCCCAATCTTCCTCCTTCTTCGATAAAAAAACTAAAATCATCTTCATCATCTTTGGCGTCGTCCTTCTCCTCGCCATCGTTCTCATGATTTCTCTCTCCTCCTCCCAAAGCTCCTCGGAACCCACCGAAACCTCCGAGCTCTCTCGCCTTTATCGCCGCTCCGAATCCCTCGAAAAATCCATCTCCGCCTACCAATCTTCCATCAAGGCCTCCAGCCTCCGCTCATCCGTCACCTCCCTCTCCGCTCTCATCACCGGCCTCAAGACCACGTCGTCCAACTACCTCACTAAAACCCTCGGTGTCGAACTCTCCGCCTACCCCATCACCGCTTCCGACGCCGCCGCCATCACCAGCCTCAACAGCGCCCTTGAAAACGCCCGCTTAAACGGCATCCTCGACCGCGTCGCCGCCTCCGAATTCTACTACCAAATCGCCCACCTCATCGTCATCGAGGAATCCGTCCTCAAAAAGACCTCTAACTCCGAGCTTAAGGACTTCCTTTCCTCCTCTGTTGAATCCCTCACTCTCCTCGAAGAAACCTTCTACTCTTACTCCGAATCTAAATAATTCTCTTTTTATGATATAATAGCCTCATGAAGGCAAACACTAAATCTAAACTCGCCGAACTTGGTGAAAAACAAACCGAGTTCAACAACAACTTAAGAAAAAAGGAGCCTAAAGTGCTTAAAGAGTTCAAAGAATTCATCAATCGTGGTTCAGTCATGGACCTCGCCGTCGGTATGATTATCGGCGCCGCTTTCACCGCCATTGTCACCTCCCTCGTCAACGACGTCGTCATGCCAGTCGTCTCCATGATCATCGGCGGTTACGATTTTACCGACCTCAAGCTCACCATCCCCGCCTACATCGAAGGCATCGAGCCCGCCACCATCAACTACGGCAACTTCCTCCAAGCCGCCATTAACTTCCTCGTCATCGCCTTTGTCATCTTCCTCATGGTTCGCACCCTCAACAAAATGCGCGAACGCGCCGAACGTCTCGCCAAAAAAGGTGAAGACAAAAAAGAAGAGGAAGCCAAAGAGGTTCAAGAAGACCAAACCGCTCTCCTCAAAGAAATCCGCGACCTCCTCAAAAAAGGCAAAAAATAGATGTGTCAAAAAGCCCCCTCTCGGGGGCTTTTTTATTTCACATAGGCATCAACGTCATCGTCCCACTTATTCGGCTCATACACCGCACCCGTAAACCACACTTCCTTCGTATCTTTATCTATAATCATAAACATAAACGGGCGATCGATACTTATCACCACTGGCTCCGACATCATCGCCGCCTCTCCTTTTGCCACCGCAATCGCCGTCACCGCCGCCGCCTTAATCCCGGTCTCAGAAAAATCAATATTCGCTTTATGCACCGCATCAGAAACATAAATATTCATATCAACACCCTCATCGCGTCGCAACGCTTCTAGATTCACCATCTTGGAAAAGTCCGCCAGCGCCACGCTAAACGCGCTCTCAATTCCCAACGCCTTCAGATCATTAACAAAACTCAACTTATACTCAAACTTAAACTTCGGTATCATCAGCGTCACTCCATCCACCGTCCGGTCCGCCGTCGTCTTCGCAGATTCCTTCTGCAGCACGTCTTCCAAATCCACCGTCCCAATATAGTCCTTCAGTTTCGCTTGCGTCGGCATCACCGCCACAAACTCTAGCTGCGTCCCGTCCTCCTGCTTCGCGAGGTCGAGCGTCGCCATCGTCACCTCTTCATCTTTATAATACCCCACCGTCTCCGACATCGTCTCATCTTTCATCATCGTCGTCGCCACCATCTTCGTCCCATCTTCCAAATAAAAATCCTTCCCGTGCGTACTAGTATACTCAAACTTACTCGCCCAATCCATCTGAATCGCCAGCGCATTCGCGAGCACCATCTCCGTATCCGGTTTAATCTCCAGCCCTACTTGCCTTATCAATCCAAACGTCTTATCGCTCACCCAATTATCTAGCACCCCAGCACTCTGGAACTTATCGAACATCACCTCGGCATTATAATCCGTCACCATTTTCGTCTTATAATCATCCATCACATAGCCCGCAAAACTATCCCGAATAAACACTGCATTCGCAAGCGACAGCTTCTCCGCGATGTTCTGATACGTCGTGAGGGTC
>CAYODV010000063.1:0-2931 GCA_964402915.1 uncultured Candidatus Saccharibacteria bacterium | reverse complement strand
AAGACGTCCGCGACACCTCCGTCCGCATGAACGGCGGCACCGGCAAAGTCATCGGCGTTCGCATCTACACCCGCGAACAAGGCCATGAACTCAAAGCCGGCGTCCTCATGCAAATCAAAATCTACGTCGCAGAAATGCGCAAAATCGACGTTGGCGACAAGCTCGCCGGCCGTCACGGCAACAAAGGCGTCGTCTCCCGCATTCTCCCTGTCGAAGATATGCCTTTCATGGAAGACGGCACCCCGGTCGACATTCTCTTGTCCCCGATGGGCGTCCCAAGCCGTATGAACCTCGGCCAGCTCTTTGAAACCCACCTCGGCATGGCCGCTCGCGCCCTTGGCTACAAAGTTGCCACCCCGTCCTTCAACGGCGTCCCTGGCGACATCATTTCCAAGGAGCTCAAAAAAGCCGGCTTCGCAGAAGATGGTCGCGTCCAACTTTACGACGGCCTCACCGGCGAACCGTTCAACGAGCGCACCTCTGTCGGCGTCATGCACATGATTAAGCTTCACCACATGGTTGAAGACAAAATCCACGCCCGCTCCACCGGCCCATACACCATGGTCACCCAACAGCCGCTCGGTGGTAAGGCTCAAAACGGTGGTCAGCGCTTCGGGGAAATGGAAGTTTGGGCGCTCGAAGCTTACGGCGCCGCCACCACCCTTCAGGAAATGCTTACCATCAAGTCCGATGACGTTTACGGCCGCGCCAAGGCTTACGAAGCCATCATCAAGCACGAGCCGATTGAAGGCCCGAAGCTTCCGGAAGGCTTCAACGTTCTCGTCAAGGAACTTCAAGGTCTTGGCCTTAAAGTCGATTTGCTCGACCACGGCGAAATGACCGACGCTTCCGACGTGATTGAAGAAACATCTCGTGAAATCGAAAAAGAAAAAGACGATCAACAAATTTACGCTCAACACAAAGAGGACACTGCCCCAGAAATCACCGACCTCGACTCGGAAGAAGGGCAGGAAGCTCTTGAAGAAGAGGGTATCCAAATAACAGAGGCCGAAGACGATGGTACTATCGACCTCGGAGAGGAGTTCTAACATGGCTTGGGCAGATAACTACATTAGCGCCAGCGACTTCGACTCGATTCGCTTAAGCGTCGCCTCCGCCGCCGACATCTTGAACTGGTCTTACGGCGAAGTCACCAAACCAGAAACTATCAACTACCGCACCCAAAAACCCGAACGCGACGGTCTTTTCTGCGAACGGATTTTTGGCCCGGTTAAAGACATCAACCCGCACGACGCCAAACTCAAAGGTGTCCGCTCCCGCGAGGCCGCCGTGGACAAAGAAGGCAACCTCGTCACTAAGAGCATCACCCGTCGCGAACGCATGGGCCACATCACCCTCGCCGCGCCGGTCACCCACATTTGGTTCATGCGTGGCACCCCGTCCGCTCTTTCGATTCTCCTTGACCTCACCGTCAAAAACATCGAAAAAGTCAACTACTTCGCCACCTACCTCATCACTTCCGCTAAAGACGCCGAGATCGAAAAAACTCTCGCCGACCTTGAAGCGCAGACCGAAGCCGCTCGCCAAGCCATTGGCGTCCGCTACGATAAAGAGTCCAGTGTCGAAGGCGCCGACGTCAAGGCCCTCGCGGAAGCTAAAACCAAAGAGCTTGAAGAACTTGAAGGCGACTTCATTAAGCGCAAGACTCTCCTTGAGGGCTTCCATAAAGGTGCCGTCATCACCGAAGTTGACTACCGCAACCTTCCCGAAGGTTATGAAGACCTCATCGAAGTTGGCATGGGCGCTACCGCCATCAAAAAACTCCTTGACGAAATCGACCTCGACCTCCTCATTAACACTTTGAAGGAAGAGTCCGAAACCGCCAAGGGTCAAAAAGCCAAGAAAATCATCAAGCGCCTCAAGACCCTTGAAGGCATGCAGTCTGCCGGCATCAAGCCCCAAGACCTCGTCCTCACCGTCGTTCCGGTCATTCCTCCGGATCTCCGCCCGATGATTTCTCTCCCCGGTGGCCGCTTCGCGACGTCCGACCTTAACGACCTTTACCGCCGCGTCATCAACCGCAACAACCGCCTCAAGAAACTTCTCGACCTTAACGCCCCAGAAGTGATTTGCCGCAACGAAATGCGCATGCTTCAAGAGGCCGTCGATGCCCTCATCGACAACTCCGCCTCTCACGGCAACCGCACCGCCGCCACTCAAAACGGCCGTCGCAAGCTCAAATCCCTCTCTGACCTCCTCAAAGGTAAACAGGGTCGCTTCCGCCAAAACCTTCTTGGTAAGCGCGTTGACTACTCCGGCCGCTCCGTCATCGTTGTCGGCCCAGAGCTGAAACTCAACGAATGTGGCCTCCCGAAGCAAATGGCACTCGAACTCTTTAAGCCGTTCGTGATTAGCTGGCTCATCAGCCATGAACACGCCAACAACATTCGCGCCGCCGCGCGCATGATTGAAGCCGGCGAAGCCGTCGTCTGGGACGCCCTCGACGAAGTCATTCAAGGTCGCTACGTCCTCCTTAACCGCGCTCCGTCGCTCCACCGTCTCTCCGTTCAGGCCTTCCAGCCTAAACTCATCGACGGCAAAGCCATCCAGCTTCACCCGCTCGTCGCCTCCGGCTTCAACGCCGACTACGACGGCGACCAAATGGCCGTCCACCTACCGCTCTCTGACGCCGCTCAAACCGAGGCTCGCGAACTCATGTCCGCCACCAAAAACCTCTTGAAGCCGGCTGACGGCGCCCCCGTGCTCGCCATTTACCAGGACGTTGTGCTCGGCATTTACTACCTCACCTACAACAAACCTGGCACCGACACCGAAAAAGCCCACGCCTTCTCGTCCGTCTATGAAGCCGAAATGGCCTACGACAAGGGTCTCATCGCCCTCCATCAACGAGCTTGTGGGCAATCAGCAGGAGAAGAAGGGCTCGGAGGAGGATAATTCCGATATCGCTGG
>CAYODV010000062.1:0-2936 GCA_964402915.1 uncultured Candidatus Saccharibacteria bacterium | reverse complement strand
AAAATCAAGGCTGACGCAGAAGCCTTCCTCGGCGAAAAAGTCACCGAAGCCATCATCACCGTCCCGGCTTACTTCGACGATTCTCAACGCCAGGCCACCAAGGACGCCGGCAAAATCGCTGGCCTTGAGGTGAAGCGCATTATCCCCGAACCGACCGCAGCCGCCCTCGCTTACGGCCTCAATAAAAACGAAAATGAAAAAATCGCCGTTTTTGACCTCGGTGGCGGCACCTTCGATGTCTCCATTCTAGAACTCGGCGACGGCGTCTTTGAAGTTAAAGCCACCAACGGCGACACCCACCTCGGCGGCGAAGACTTTGACAACGTCATCGTCAACTTCCTCTGCGACGAGTTCAAAAAAGAATCTGGTATTGACATCAAAAAAGAACCGGCCGCAATGCAACGCATCAAAGACGAAGCTGAAAAGGCTAAAAAGGAACTTTCCAGCACCACTTCCGTAGAAATCAACCTTCCGTTCCTCACTGCGGACGCTGACGGGCCAAAACACTTTGAATACACCCTCACCCGCGCCAAACTTGAAGAACTCGTCGAAGACCTAATTAACCGTCTTGAAGAACCGGTCAAAAACGCGCTCAAAGACGCCAAACTCAGCACAAAAGATATTAACGAAATCGTTATGGTCGGTGGTATGACCCGCATGCCGGCCGTCGTCGAAAAAGTCAAGAAAATCTTCGGCAAAGACCCGATGCAGGGCGTCAACCCTGACGAAGTCGTTGCCGTCGGCGCAGCCATCGAAGGCGGCGTCCTCCAGGGCGACGTCAAAGACGTGCTCCTACTCGACGTCACTCCGCTTTCCCTTGGCATAGAAACCATGGGTGGCGTCTGCACCAAGCTCATTGACCGCAACACCACAATCCCGACGAGCAAATCTCAAGTCTTCTCGACCGCTTCCGACAACCAGCCGCAGGTGGAAATCCACGTCCTCCAAGGCGAGCGCGAATTCGCACAAGACAACAAATCTCTCGGCCGCTTCATCTTGGACGGCATCGCTCCGGCTCCTCGCGGCATCCCGCAAATTGAAGTCACCTTCAACCTTGACGCCAACGGCATCTTGAACGTTACCGCCAAAGACAAAGGCACCGGCAAGGAACAATCGATTACGATTACGAACTCCGGCAACATGTCCAAAGAAGACATCGAAAAGGCTCAAAAAGAGGCCGAACTTCACGCCGACGAAGACAAGAAAAAGCGTGAAGCCACCGACGCTCGTAATATTCTAGAAAACAAAGTCTATCAGTTTGAGAAAATGCCCGACGAATACAAGGACAAAATCCCTGACGAAGACAAGGAAACCATCAAGAAAGCTTGCGACGCCGCTAAAGAAGTTTTGAAGGACGAAACCGCCGACAAGGAAAAACTTGAAGAGGCAACCAAAGACCTCGACTCTCGCATTATGCCGATTGGCGCCAAGCTTTATCAGCAAGGCGGCTCGGAAAGCACCTCAACAAACAACAACTCAAACGAAGACAATAAAGACGACGAAGAAACCGTAGAAGGTGAAGTCGTCGACAAATAAACCCGCCTGTCGGTAATCTATAAATAGAGGCTTATGCTTTCATAAGCCTCTATTTTGTTATATAATATACCCATGAATAGGAACCAGTCCATCATCGCCGTTGACAGCGTCGACGTCGGTAGTTTAATCCACATCGTCCGTGGCGAGCAAGTGATTTTGGACTCGGACCTTGCCTTTCTCTACCACACCTCCACCTCCGCCTTCAACCAAGCCGTCTCGCGCAACGTCGAACGTTTCCCAACTACTTTCCGTTTCCAGCTCACGCGTGAAGAATATGACAACATAAAAGCGGAGGCCGAGAGCCGCGCTTTGACATCACAAAATGTGATATCAAAAGATGACAAACCAACAAAAAGCGGTCGTGGCGGCCGCCGTTACCTGCCCTACGTTTTCACGGAAGAAGGCGTCGCCATGCTCTCTAGCATTCTTCGCTCTGAAGTCGCCGTCCGCACCTCAATCCACATCATGCGCTCCTTCGTAGAAATGCGCCACTTCGTCACCAAACACGCCGTCCTCTTTGAACACATCAAATCCCTTGAACTCCGCCAGCTTGAATATCAGCGCCAAAACGACGAACGCTTCTCCAAACTTTTCGACCTCATCGAAGAAAATCGTTGCCACAAGCCCAGCCAAAAAATCTTCTTTGAGGGCCAAATTTATGACGCCCACTCTTTCCTCGTTGACATGATTCGCCACGCCAAGAGGGAAATCATCTTGGTCGATGGCTACGTCAACATCAACACCCTCGACGTCCTCGTCAATAAAGCCCCAGGCGTTGTCGCCAAAGTCCTCACTCTCCCCTCTTCTGCCATCTCAAAAAACGAAATCCAAAAGTTTAATGCCGAATATCCAACCTTAAAGCTCGTCAAAACCACCGCCTTTCACGACCGCTTCATGGTTTTTGACCGAGAAAGTTGTTATCACATCGGCGCTTCCCTCAAGGACGCCGGAGAAAAATGTTTTGCCATCACAAAACTTGAAGAAACTCACGAGCTCTCGCTCCTGCTCGAACGTATCGACTCCGAATTTATTAAACAGTCGGCCAAAGAGGCCAAAAAACTAGAAAAACTAAAACTCGCCGCCGTTAACGACTGAGTTTTATAAAAAGTACTTGCGTTACATTACCCGCTTGTGATAAAATAGTAGTCGCAACAACCAATGTAATCGCACGTTTTTGGAACAAAACCTCCAGAAACAATAACAAAACAGTTGGCCGTAGAACGCCAGCTCCAGGACGATTTTAGGCGTCATACGTTAGGCATTTACGCCTTTGTCAGCGGAACTCAAAGCAGGCACCGTGAGGGTACCTCTAGAGCTCGGCTGGCATGCTAAGTGCCCGTCGTGGCGCCTCCGTCTCGGAAAGCGCGATTCTATTGGTTGTTGCACCTCGCGGTGCCTGT
>CAYODV010000061.1:0-2947 GCA_964402915.1 uncultured Candidatus Saccharibacteria bacterium | reverse complement strand
TCGGGTGAAAGATCTCACCGAGGCTGAAGAACAAAAACTCAACGACATTATTTCCTCGAAATATTCCGTTGAAGGTGATTTGAAACGCCTCGTGACCAACAATATCAAACGTCTTAAAGACATTAACTCCTACAAAGGTTTGCGCCACAAAGCCGGTCTTCCGGTGAACGGTCAACGCACCCGCACGAACGCGCGTACTCGCAAGGGTAAAGCAATCGCCGTCGGCGGCGCTCAACCAAAAGCAGCGAGTAAAACCTAGGAGTAGATTATGTCTGAAGAAGTTAAAACCAATCCAACTACTGAAGCTCCCGTTGAAGGAGCCAAAACCAAAAAAGCTGGCAAGAAAAACAAACGGATTGTCCAATCTGGCCAAGTCCACATTCAAGCCACTTTTAACAACACTATTATCAGCGTCAGTGACGGCAAAGGCGAAGTCCTCTCCAGTTCTTCCGCCGGCGCCAACGGCTTCCGCGGCTCCAAAAAAGGCACCGCTTACGCCGCTCAGATTGCCGCCGAAAAAGCCCTTGAAATCGCCAAAAAAGACCACGGTCTTTCTAGCGTTGACGTTTTCGTCAAGGGTATCGGCCTCGGCCGCGACAGCGCCATCCGCGCCGTTTCCGGTCTCGGCATTAAAATCAACAGCATCACTGATATAACCCCGATCGCCCACGGTGGTGTGCGACCGAAGGGAGAAAGGAAACCGTAATGGCCCGCGATAATTCTCCAATCGTCAAACAAAGCCGTCGCGAAGGCTATGCTCTCGCCCCCAAGGCTGCCAAGATTATGGCCAAAAAGAGCGGCATCCCAGGTGAACACTCTGGCATGCGTTCTCGCTCCCAAAGCCTCTATCTCATCCAGCTCCGCGAAAAGCAAAAAGTTCGCCGCATGTACGGTCTTCTTGAAAAACAATTCGCCAAGCTCATGAAAGAAGCGACTCGCGCTGAAGGCTTGACCGGTGAAAACCTCCTCCAATTCTTGGAGCGCCGCGCCGACAACGCCGTTTACCGCGCCGGCTTCGCGACCACCCGTCGCCAAGCTCGCCAACTCGTTTCCCACGGGCACTTCACTTTGAACGGCAAGCGCATCAACATCCCGTCGATTCGCTTGAACCCGGGCGACGTTTTAGAAGTCCGTCCCAAATCCCAGAAATCCGATTACTTTAAGAGCATTGAGGGCATGACCCAGCCGCTTTCCTGGATGAAAGCTGACGCAAAAAAACTTAAAATCGAAGTTACTGGTTTACCGAAGCGCGAAGAAGCTGAGGTGGGCATTAACGAACAATTAATCGTCGAGTTCTACTCACGCTAAGGATAAGGAGAGAAATCCCATGACAACAAAAGCAATCAACGATGCAGCGCTTGCCGAAGTCAACGACCTCGGTGAAAACAGTGCCGAATTTGTAATCCGCCCGCTTTACTACGGTTACGGCAACACTCTCGGCAACTCTCTCCGCCGCGTTCTTCTTTCTTCCATCAAAGGCGCCGCCATCACCGCCTTCTCCATTGAAGGCACCACTCACGAATTCACCGCCATCCCTGGCATCCGTGAAGACGTGGTTGACATCATGTTGAACTTGAAGAACATTCGTCTTAAGTCTCACAGCGACGCTCCCGTCGAAGCCACCCTGGAAATCAAGGGTAGCGCCCAAAAAGCCAAAGATGGCGACAAGCGTGTCACCGCCGCCGACATCAAGCTTCCGGCTGACGTCGAACTCGGCAACCCCAACCAAGTCATCTGCCACATCGACGACCCGAACTTCGTCCTCAAGATGCGTTTCGTCATCGAATCTGGCCGTGGCTACCTCACCATTGACGAATCCTCCAAAGACCGCATCCACAGCGACATGATCGCCCTCGATGCCGTCTTCACGCCGGTTCTCCGCGTCCGCTACAAGGTAGAAAACACCCGCGTCGGCCGCGACACCAGCCTCCAGCAGCTCACCCTCACCATCGACACCGATGGCACCATCACCCCGCGTGAGGCGTTCGAGGAAGCCGCTGCCATCCTCGTCAACCAATACCAAGCCCTCGCCGGCTCCACCACTGTCGAAAACGCTCCTGTTCCCGGCGCCAACACCGAAGAAGAAAACACCGGCCTCTTCCTCCCAATTGAAGAGCTCGGTCTTTCCGCTCGCACCGCTAACGCCCTCACGAACAACGGCATCAAGAACTTGAACCAGCTTATCGGTCTCACCGACGCTCAGCTCAAAGATCTTAAAGGTTTCGGCACCAAAGCCCTTGAGGAAGTCCAAGAAAAAATAACGGAGTTTAGAAAATAATGCACCGCCACGGATACAAAGGCCGCAAATTCGGCCGCAAGACCGATCAGGCTCATGCACTACTTCGTGGGCTGATGTGCTCCCTGATCAAATATCAATCAATCACAACCACCCTCGCTCGCGCCAAAGAAATGCGCCGCTCTGCCGAGAAGCTCATCACTCTCGCTCGTAAAGGCGACCTCGCTTCTCGCCGTCTGATTATCGCCCGTTTGGACGACATCGACACTGCCGATCTCTTGATCGACACCATCGCGCCGCAAATCAAGCGCAACTCCGGCTACCTCAAAATTGAGCGCGCCGGCTTCCGCAAGGGCGACCACTCTGAAATGGCCACCATCTCCTTTGTCGACGACATCGACTTAAACCTCGACCGCCTCGACGACAAAAAGACCGCCAAGAAAGGGGACAAATAATTTATGAAAACCTATTCCCAGAAATCTTCTGAGATTTCCCGCGAGTGGTGGCTGATTGACGCCAGCACCATGCCTCTTGGCAAACTCGCTGTCGTCATCGCCGACAAATTGATGGGGAAGAGCAAAGTCACCTTTACTCCTCACATCGACAACGGTGATTACGTCGTCGTCATCAACGCCCGCGACCTCAAGGTCACCGGCGCCAAACTGACCGACAAAAAATACTACCGCCACTCCGGCTTCCCCGGTGGCCTCA
>CAYODV010000060.1:0-3098 GCA_964402915.1 uncultured Candidatus Saccharibacteria bacterium | reverse complement strand
CGAGACCTTTCGGCCCACACGATTTCGAGTCGTGCGCCTTCAACCACTCGGCCACGCTTCCGTCGTCTATATTAACATATTTTCGCAAATAATAAAACCCCTGTCAGGCACCCCGCCAGCCATTAAAGCCCTCTACGCCGACTTCCCAATCGTAAACTCACCAGTATAAGAATATGGGTCAGCATTCTCGTCGTGCTGGAACCGCCCACCCCTCGGCTCCGCCAACACCTCTTCCAAATCCATCTCTTCTCGCCGCGCTCGCTCCTCCCGCCGTCTCAACTCTCGCCGGCTCACCCCCGCATCCTCCAGGTCAATCGTTGACTCCTGGAAAAACTTCTTCACGGCCGCCCCTGCCTTCTTCAAAAAGTTCCGAATCCGCCGGTTCTGCTTCGCCTCGTGATAATTCTGCGCCGGCTCCACCTCCATATTCATCACCGTCTCCACCTGCGGCTGATACGGCTCTCTCTGCTCGGCATACTCATAATCAGGCCCTCGCTCCACAAAGTCCGGCTCGCTAACACCCTCCTCCTCGCCCGCCTCCGCTCGCTTCATCGCCTTCTCAAACACCAAATTCGCCATGTCCCAGGTAATCCGTTTATCAACCCCGCTCGGCATCGTATCTAGGAGCCCATTCACCCGCGCGTTATACTCTTCCTCCGGCAACTGCGCAATCGCATCGTAAAACTCATACTTCTGCGTCCGCTTCAGCTTATAATCCCTAATCTCCCCTGGCGCACTAAACTGCTCCTTCACCGCCTCCTGCCCACCTTGCTCTTGCGCCAAGAAATACGCAATAAACGTCCGCTCATTCTGCGCCAGCGCCCGCTCATTAAACGCCTCATCGGACTCGTCCGGTTGCTGCAACTTAAACTCTCTTGCCTCTAAACTAGAAAACGACAAATGCGTCCCACCCAGCTCCATCCCTGAATCACTCGCTTCGGCCTCATACGCATCCTTAAACCGCTCTGCCCGCTTCACCCGCTCCATCGTCTTCCGTCCGCTCTCGCGCGCCCGCTCTGGCGGCATATAGGTCGACAAATACTCATCTCTGCCAACACTATCTCTCCACTTCTCAAATGACTCCAAGGCGTCTAAACGGCGTTCAGCTTCTTTTTCCATAAATCTATTATAACACGCTTACGCCAATTCTTGCAATTTCCATAAATCCCCCTACCAATTCTCTTATTTTGTGATATAATAATAGCGTCACTCATGCAGTGATGAACATTTAATTTCTAGGTGGATGTCGTAATGGAGCAAAAATCTCTGTGAAAATATCCACACTTGTGCCCGTAGCTCAGATGGATAGAGCGTCAGCTTGCGGAGCTGAAGGTCGCACGTTCGACTCGTGTCGGGCATACCATAAGCCTAGAAATTATAAAAACCAAAAAGACTCTCCCCTGGAGAGCCTTTTTGTGTTATAATAACCCCATGATGGATAATTCTAAGACCGCCCCTAAAACCGAAACGAAAACGAAACCTTCTGTAAAATCCAAGCTTCAGCGCACTCGCGCCAAGCTCCTTTCTAGCTACTACGGCAACCCCATTCGTGACATGCGCCTCATCTGCATCACCGGCACCTCCGGCAAGAGCACCGTCGCCCACTTCGTCCACGAAATCCTCCGCGCCGCCGGTCAACACGTCGCCGTCCTCGCCTCCGACTCGCCCATCAAGGCTTCCGTCCTCCATAAATTCCTCTCCGAGGCTTGGAAAGCCGGCTCGTCTTACGTCGTCGTCACCGCCCCCGCCGAATCGCTCAAAAACAACGTTTTCTACGGCCTCCCCGTCCACGTCGCCGCCATGACAGATTTCGTCCCCGCCTCGCTTGACGCCCCCTCGGCCGAAGATTTCTCCGCGTCTGAATCCACCCTCTTCGCCATGAACCCAGAAATCGTCGTTTTGAACGAGGACGACGCCAACTTCGCCCAGTTCTCCCGCTTCGTCGGCAAAACCGACACCTTAACTTACGGCACCACCCGCACCTCCACCCTGCGCATCGACGGCGCCAAACTTTATAAGAAAGGCACTGAAGCCAACCTCTCCCTTGGCTCCTCCCGCTTCTCCGTCGCCAGCTTCCTCACCGGCGAACCAATCGTCTCCTACATGGCCTGCGCCGCCGCCGTCGCCACCAGCCTCCACATCGCCAACGACGTCATCGCCGACGGCATCGCCAACTACAACCCGGACGACGTCAAATAACCCCTGTTTAGAAAGTCTGGTTTAGCACTCTTGCTTTTCGACTGCTAATTTTGTATAATAATAATATGTCCAAACGTGATTACTATGAAGTTTTAGGTGTCTCTAAAACCGCCTCTGACGACGAAATCAAAAAAGCTTACCGCAAACTTGCGATTAAATACCATCCCGACAAAAACCCAGGCGACAAAGCCGCTGAAGAAAAATTCAAAGAAGCCACCGAGGCTTACGAAGTCCTAAACGACAAGCAAAAACGCGCCCGCTACGACCAGTTCGGCCACGCCGGCGTCGGTGGCAACGGCGGCAACCCTTTCGCTGGCGGCAATCCTTTTGGCGGCCAGGGCGGCAACTTCAACTTCAACGGTCAAAATTTCCAATTCGACTTTGGTGGCACCGGCGGCCTCGACGACATCTTGGGCGACCTCTTCGGCTTTGGCGGCGGACGTCGCCGCACTTCTCGCGTCATGCGCGGCCAAGATTTTGAAACCCAAGTCACCATCGACTTCAAAGAAGCCATCTTCGGCACCACTCGTGAACTCTCCGCGCCAGAAACTGGCAAAAAACTCAAGGTTAAAATCCCCGCCGGCATCGACGACGGCCTGGCTATTCGCCTCGCCGGCAAAGGTGGCGCCGCGCCCAAAGGCGGCGAACCTGGCGACCTTTACGTCCGCGTCCGCGTCAAACCCGACAAAAACCTCACGCGCGAAGGCAACATCATCCTTTCCGAAGCCTCAATCTCCATGGTTGACGCCGCTCTCGGTTGCGAACTCGACGTCGAAACCGTTGACGGCAAAGTCACCATGAAAGTCCCCGCCGGCACCCAGTCCGGCACCCCGTTCCGCCTCTCCGGCCACGGCGTCCCTATGCGCGCCGACGGCGACCGCGGCCCCCACATCGTCACC
>CAYODV010000059.1:0-3132 GCA_964402915.1 uncultured Candidatus Saccharibacteria bacterium | reverse complement strand
GTCTAGCATAAAAGTTTGTGTTTTTATAGCGGTTATGTTAAAATTACAATATGAATTTTCGGCAATTTTTGCGCAGATTACGCCCGCGCTCTAATAAGCGGTCTAATAGGGGTGACGCCGTGAAATTGACAACAAAAATGGATGCGCGAATTAAGAAGCGGAACGATTCGGTGGCGGCGCGGAGGTTCGTGACGATTGGGGTGCTGGTGTCGAGTTTGATGGTGGGGGTGAGCGTGTTTGTGACGGTGTATTTTAATCCGGAGCGGGTGGCGGAGCGGAAGTTTAAGGAGCTGGCGACGACGTATTATGAAACATATTATCATGAGAAGTTTACGGAGGCGATTGAGCCGGAGTTGTTTGAGGAGAAGATGAAGTTGTATGAGGAGACGGGGTTCCAGCCGGTGCTTTTGCGGCAGTTATTACTCTATCAAAATGGGAAGTATGCGAGTTATAAGGGGTATTTTGAGAAGGATGGGTTTTCTTGCGATAAGAATAAGACGAGTGCGAAGTTTTATCCGGTGTACCCGTACGGGAAGAAGGATTATACAGTTAAATACGAATTTGTATGTCAGTTCGAATAGTTTTAGCAAATGTGCCTGGCGGGAGACTCCTACGCTTCGCTTCGGAGAAACTTTGGCTTCGCCAAAGTTGCGAACCCTGCGGGTTCAACCCCCTGCTCGCTAACGCTCGCGGAAAATAAAATAAAGACCCAAAGGTCTTTCTTTTATTTTCTGGTGATTCCGGCGGGAGTCGAACCCGCGATTTTCTGGATGAGAACCAGACGTCCTAGACCACTAGACGACGGAACCATCTTCAAATAAAAATGGTGATCTCTGCGGGAGTCGAACCCGCATTGACGGGATGAAAACCCGTTGTACTAACCGTTATACTAAGAGACCGGCTCTTGATATTATAACAAGGATTGTTGAAAAATACAAGTACCTAGTATTGGACGCTGGCGCCGTAGGAGACGGGGAGGGCGTGAATCCAGACTTGGCCGGGGACGAAGGGGATGACGTTGCCGGCGGTGTCTTTGAAGATGATTTGGGCGTCTTTAGAGGATTTTTCCCAGGTGCCTTGGATGGCGGTGCCGTTTTGGAAGACGTAGGCGTCGCCGGCGCCGATGGTGGAAATGTCTTCGTGGTAGTTGTCGTAAGTGGCTTTTTTTTCTTGGACGAACATGGCGATGACGACGCTGGGGGCGAGCTGGACTTCGGTGCAGACGAGTTCGGGGGTGATGTCGCCGGTTTTGCCGGAGCAATCGTAGCTTAAGTGGGCGGCGCCGGTTTCGTAAGAGCGTTTGTAGGTGTTTGTGGTGGGGTCGTAGTCATAGACGGGGTTGAAGTTGGGGATGGCGCCGAAGCGGAGGACGAGGTGGGTGACGCGCGGGGTGAGGGCGTCGGTGTCTTTGTCGGTGGGCTGGTCGATTTTGAGTTTTGATTCGACTTGGACGTCGATTTTGTTGCGGGCGGCTTCGGCGGGGGTGAAGCGGGCGAAGGCCTTGACGTCGGAGGAGAGGTAGCCGTTGAGGGTGCTGTGGCCGTTTAAGTATTCGTTGGAGGTGAAGAGGTTATTCCAGAGGCGTTGGACGGTGTAGTTGGCGGAGGAACGCCACATGAAAGCGTAGTTTTCCGAGAGGTCGCGGGTGCCGTAGGATTTGATGGCAGAGAGAGCTTCGTTGGAACCGCCGGCGTGGACGACGGTGCAGTCGAATGGGACGTCCCAGTTTAAGTAGTAAAGGCGGAGGGAGCGGATGGGGCCGATGACGGCGGGCGGGTCTTGGTAAATGGCAGCGAAGCGGGTGATGCCGGCTTCGGCGATGGCTTCGAAGATGACTTTGGCGTCTTGAAGGCCGACCTGGGGGCGGGCGCCGTCGATGCCGTTCGGGATTTGGACACAGTAGGTGGGGTGGGAGTTGGCTTCTTCGGAGGAGATTTCTTCGCCGGAGAGGCGAGAGTAGATTTTTGGTGTGTCGTCGTCTGGGTCGGTGGGGGCGACTGTGGCGGTTTCTGGTTCTTGAACCGTGGAGGTTTCTTTGGGGGTGGCGGAGGGTTTAAGGACGAGGAAATAGAGGGCGAGAGCGCCGGCGACGAGGGTGAGGCCGACAAAAGAGAGGGTGATAACTAAAGTGGTTTTGGATTTTTTTTCTTCGGGAGTTTCTTTGGGGAGTTCAAGGTCTTTGACGCGGGATTGTGCCATCTTTTGGGCAAGTTCTTCGGGGTTATCCATAAGAACTATTATAGCATAGTTATTGTTGGTCTAAAAGTAAGGCTTCCTTGACTTTGTTTAGCCTAGAGAGGGTGACGTTTTTACCGAGGACGTTAAGCGTGAGGTCGAGGGCGGGAGAGAAGGGGGTGAAGGAGATGGAGATGCGGATGAGGGAGAAGAGTTCGGCGGGTTTTTTGCCGGTTTTTTGGAGAAGGTCGTTGAGGGCGGTTTTAAGGGCGGTTTCGCTCCAGTCGGCGAGGCTTTGGAGCCGGTCGATGGTGACTTGGAGGAGGTCAACCATTTCTTGTTCGGAGAGTTTTTTCAGGAATTTGTTGGTGAGGAGCTGTTCGATGTCGAACGTGGGGTCTTCGAAGAAGTAGCCGGTCATTTCTTTTAGGTCGGAGAGGGTTTTGAGGCGGTCGTAGATGATGGCGAGAACCCGTTTTTTGTAGGTGTCGTCGAAGTTTTGAGCGGAGGCGGGCCAGAAGTCTTTGGTGCGGGGATAGAAGGCGTCGATTCCCTGCTCGTCGACGAGTTTGCGAATCCATTGGCCGTTCATCCAGAGGAGTTTGGTTTCGTCGTAGCGGGCGCCGGAGTTTTGGATGCGGTCGAGGGAGAATTTTTGGATGAGTTCTTCCTTGGTGTAGATTTCTTGTTCGGTGCCGTCGTTCCAGCCGAGGCAGGCAAGGTAGTTGAGCATGGCTTCGGGAAGGATGCCGTCGGCGCGGTATTCGGTGACGGATTTGGCGCCGTCGCGTTTGCCGAGTTTTTTGTTGCCGGTGGGGGCGAGGATGTGCGGGAGGGAGACGAGGAGGGGCTGGTCGATTTCGAAGGCTTCGTAGAGGGCGAGATAGTTGGGCGTGCTGGAAAGATATTCGACGCCGCGGGCGACCATGTTGACGTTCATGAGGAAGTCGTCCACGA
>CAYODV010000058.1:0-3232 GCA_964402915.1 uncultured Candidatus Saccharibacteria bacterium | reverse complement strand
GAGATGTGAAAGATGCGAGCGTGTATGTGAACGGGGTGGTGAATGACCCGTATGAGCCGGCGAGTGTGTGTAAGGCGTTTACGTTTGCGACGGGGATTGAGCTGGGGGCGATGACGGCGGAGACGATGTATTATAACCGTGATACGATTTATATTGATGGGTGGCCGATTTCTAATGCGAGCCAGAACGGGGACGGGTGGCGGACGATGCAATATGCGCTGAACTGGAGCCTGAACGTGGGGAGTATTCAGGTTTTGAAGTGGCTGGGGGGAGATGCGGAGAATATTAACGAGAAGGGGCGGAAGATTTTGTATGATTATTATGTGAACAAATTTGGGCTGGGGAGAGAGACGGGGATTGAGCTGTTTGAGGCGCAGGGGTTGATTAACGATCCGGTGGACGGGGTGGGGCGCGATTCGTTGTATGCGAATATGACGTTTGGGCAGAATATGCTGGTGACGATGATTCAGGTGGCGAGCGGGTATGCGGCGATGGTGAACGGCGGGGAGTATTATACACCGACGATTGTGAAGGGGTATATGGAGGACGGGGTGTTTGTGAAGAAGGAGAGTGCGGGGCCGGTGCGGCGGGTGGTGAGCGAGTCGACGAGTGCGCAGATGCGCGATATGCTGCGGGGGACGCGGAGCTGGTGGCGGACGGTGGGGGTGGACCCGGCGGGGTATTTTGTGGGTGGGAAGACGGGGACGGCGCAGGTGATTCGCGATGGGGCGTATGTGATGGATGAGACGGTGGCGACGTATGTGGGGTTTGGTGGGGCGGAGGGGGAGCTGCCGGAGTATGTGGTGATGGTGAGGATTTGGAAAGAGGGGACGATGGCGGATGGGCAGGGAATGGGGTTGCCGATTTTTAGTGAGATTTCTAATTTCTTAATTGACTATCTTAAAATTAAACCGGGAGTGTAGTATAATAAAAGAATATGTGGAAAGCAGAAATTAACGACGAAATGTTTTATGGGTTGATATTGACACTGGGAGCGTTTTTGCTCGCGATGTTTTTGACGCCGGTTTATACTTATTTTGCGTATAAATATAAGTTTTGGAAGAAGCAGAAGAAGACCACGGCGCAGGGGGAGAGTTTGCCGATTATGACAAAGTTGCATGCGCATAAGTTTAAGCGGCATTTTCCGACGATGGCGGGGATTATTGGCGTGGTGGTGGTGACGGTGGTGACGCTGGTGTGCAATCTTGACCGTGGGCAGACGTGGTTGCCACTGGCTGGGTTTCTCGGCGGGGCGGCAGTGGGGTTTGTGGATGATTTAATTAATGTGTTTGGGAGCGGGGAAGGCGCGGCGGGGCTGCGCGCGGGGTCAAAGTTGCTGTTAATTTCCATCGTGGGGGCGGTGCTGGGTTGGTTTTTTGCGGTGAAGCTGGGGTGGACGGCGGTGATGGTGCCGTTTGTGGGGAGTGTGGAGATTGGCGTGGTGGGGATGGTGCTTTTGTTTACGTTTGCGGTGGTGGCGACGGGGAATGCGACGAATATTTCTGATGGGCTGGATGGGCTGGCCGGGGGGTTGATGATGTTTGCGTATGGGGCGTATGGGGTGATTGCGCTGTTTCAGGGGCAGTGGATGTTGTTTGGGTTTTGTCTCACGGTGGTGGGGTGGTTACTTTCTTATGTGTGGTTTAATGTGCCGCCGGCACGGTTTATGATGGGCGATACGGGTTCGTTTGCGCTGGGGGCGGGGCTGGGGGTGGTGGCGATGATGACGAATGCGTTTTTGCTACTGCCGGTGATTGGGGTGATGTTGGTGATTGAGGCGGGGTCGTCGCTGATTCAGATGGCGAGCAAGAAGTTTTTCCATAGGAAGATTTTTATTTCTGCGCCGATTCATCATCATTTGGAGGCGAAGGGGTGGGGGGAGGCGAAGATTGTGATGCGGTTTTGGGTGCTGGCAGGAATTGCGGCCGTGCTAGGGATGTTTATTGCGTCAGCTGCGGGGATAGCATAATAAAAAGAAATTTTTTATTATCTAAAAAGTTCTTTTATATTATGCTATAATACAGATATGCGTAAGCATCGTGGCGATAGGATTATTGCGGCAATGACGCTCGTGCTGCTGGTGGCGGGTTTGATTATTATTTATGCGATTGGGCCGATGCGAGCGAATTTTTTGAATGCGGCGTATGGGGGAGATATTAGTGAGAATCATTTTTTTGTGCGGCAGTTAGTTAATGTGGTTTTGTCCGTGGCGGCGTTTGTGGTGGCGTATAAGATGCCGTATGAGAAGGTGCGGAAGCTGGGGAAGTGGGTGTTGATTTTAGGCGTGTTGCTTTCGGTGGCGCTCTGGGTGCTGGCGAAGGCGGGGTCGAGTTTGGCGAAGTGCGAGCTGGGGGCGTGTCGGTGGATTAATGTGGGGAGTTTTGGGAGTATTCAGCCGGCGGAGTTTTTGAAGTTGGGGCTAGTCCTGTATTTGTCGCAGCTGGTGGCGAGTAGGAAGGCGGAAGGGAAGTTGGAGAAGAGTGATTTTTGGTTGCCACTGGCGGTGGCGAGTGCGGTGTCGCTGGTTTTGGTGGTGGTGGTGCAGCAAGATATGGGGACGGGGGTGGTGCTGATTGCAATAATTTTGGCGACGATACTTACGAGCGGGGTGAGTTTGAAGAAGTTTGGGCTGGTTTTAGCCGGGATTTTGGTGGCGGGGGTGCTGGCGATTGTGGTGAGTCCGCACCGGATGGAGCGGGTGAAGACGTTTTTTAACGGGGAAGGGTCGGATTCGTATCATATTGAGAATGCGATGATTGCGATTGGTACGGGCGGGCTGGCCGGAGTGGGGGTAGGGAATAGTGTGCAGGCGACGGGGTATTTGCCGGAGAGTATTAATGATTCGGTGTTTGCGGTGATGGGGGAGACGTTTGGGTTTTTGGGGCTGGCGGCCGTGGTGGTGATTTTTGTGGTGATGCTGGTGCGGATTTTGCGGGTGGCGGAGCTTTCTGGGGATGAGGAGCAGAGGATGGTGGCGGTGGGGGTGTTTGCGTGGGTGGCGGTGCAGATGGCGGTGAATATGATGGCGATGACGGGGCTGGTGCCGCTCACGGGGATTACGTTGCCGTTACTGTCTTATGGGGGGACGAGTATGATGTTTGTGACGATTGCGCTGGGCCTGGTGTTCCAGCTTTCGTGCTATACTAGGAGGGAGAAGGAGCTGAAGCAGAAGAAGTTTTCTAGTAGTCATCTTAAGAAGGGGAGGTTAGAAGAGAATGCGAGTAACCGGAGA
>CAYODV010000057.1:0-3290 GCA_964402915.1 uncultured Candidatus Saccharibacteria bacterium | reverse complement strand
TCATACGGGTCATTCACCACCCCGTTCACATACACGCTCGCATCTTTCACATCTCCATAATTCGCCGGATTATAACTCGGCAAATCCACCATCGCGAGCACCTCCCCGTTCCGCGGATTCATGACAAGCGCGCTCGCCTGGTCTTTCCCATACTCCTCCATCTTCGCCTGCAAAATCCGCTCCACCCCCGCCTGCACATTCCGGTCAACCGTCAAAACTACATTCTTCCCGTCCTCCGCCGGAATTTTCACATTCTCATTCCCAATCGAAAGCGCCACATTATTCACGTCCGCCACGGTCTTCAGCATCCCATCCTTCCCAGCAAGCTCCTCATTAAGCGACCCCTCAACGCCATACTGCCCTTCCCCGTCCTCGTTCACAAACCCAAGCAACCTCGCCGCCAGCGTCCCCTCCGGATACACCCGCTTCGTATTCTCTTTCAGCCACACCCCACCTACCCCCGTCTCCCGAATCCGTAACGCCTCCGCCCGCGGCACATTCTTCGCCACAATAAAATATCTCCGCGTCCGGTCTTTGAACACCTCGCCCACCTCCGCAACCGTTAAATACCCCTTCATCCCCTCCGTAAAAATCGCCTCGCGAATTCCCTCCTCATCCGCCGTCATCGGATCGACAATCACCGTCCACACCTGCTCATTCATCACCACCGCCACCGGCTCGCTCCCGTCCATCATATAAATCTCCCCCCGCTTCGCCTTAATCGTATTCTCCAGCGTATGCTGCGCCTCCGCCTTCGCCACCCACTCCCCCTTCTGAATAATCTGAATCACAAACAACCGCGCCAAAATCACCCCCGCCACCACATAAAGTCCAATCTTCAAAAACTTTAGACGCTTATCATTCATCTTACGCTTATTATACCACACTTACAAAAACCACGCCCCACCATACCAAATCCCTCACCTAAAAACCAGCATCAATCATCCAATGATTCCTCACCCGAAACGCCGGAATCGTCCCTCGCGCCGCCTTGTTCGTCGCCGTCTGCAAATTCACGCCCTTCGCCTTGGCCCAATCCGCCAACGGAATAATCCTCTTCGCCGTCAGCTTTGCAATCCTCCTATACAGCGCCTCCACCAAAAGCCCCGCAAACAGCTCCGTCAATTTATCTGTCTTACCGGTTTTGCCATACTCCTCTAACGCTGGATAATACTCATCAAACTTCGACTTACTCGAAATAACAATCGGCGGTAAGCCCAACATATCTAACTGCTCATTAGTAATCAAACGCCCAATCCGCCCATTCCCATCACTAAACGGATGAATATTCTCAAACTCCGCATGGAACTCCGCAATCTTCTCCAAAAAATACTTCTCATCTTTCACATTATAATCATCAACCAGCTCATACATCAACTCGTTCACAAACTCCGGATTTGCGCCGATATGCGCCCCCACTCGCACCCACTCCTTCCCCGAACGAAACCGCCCCGCAATATCGTCGCGAATACTCGCCATCAGCATCCGGTGTAATTTCAAAATCAACTCCACAGAAATCTGCTCATCTAAATTTCCCGTCAAATACTCAATCGCTTTAGCCAAATTCTTCGCCTCATAAATTTCACGAATCTCATGGTCCGTCCGAATTTGATTACGAATCAAAATATCTTCCGTATCTTCCAACGTAAGCGTAGAATTTTCAATAGCGTTAGAGTTATAAACCATCTCCGGCAACTCCGCCATCATCAGCTCTCTCACCGCCTCCGCGTTTTTAACGGCCAATTCACGGTATTTCTCCGCCAAACTATCTATTTTTTCTTTCGTCACTTGATTTATCATACCCTCATTATACCAAACAAAGCGTGAAAAATCAACTTTTTCGCCACTTTTTCACGCAAAGTTTACCCCCTTCCCTCCCCAAACCTTTTATGCTAAAATAGAACCACGAGATGAACATCCGGCGCCGAAGGCAGCCAAGGCCAGCTAGTCACAGCTGCACACAGCCAGAAATTCGCCTCCGCCCGCGATCCTCACTGGGAATACAGAAGCACCCTTTTCGCGCCAACGCAAAAGCCATAAACCCGCGCGAGGAGGTCAAAAAATCTGACTATGGTCTATGGGCCATAATCTCCTAAAAGATGCTTCTCAAAGGCTACTCCGAGCTTTCTATCCCCTTTACCGGCAACTACAATTGGCAGAACGGTAACCTTAACAACCGTGGCACGAACGGCAACTTCTGGTCGTCTACGCCGAACAGTAAGCCGAACGCGTACAACTTGAACTTCAACAGTACCAACGTCAACCCGCAGAACAACAACAATAAGGTGAACGGCTTAACCGTACGTTGCGTCGCTCGTTAGTCCCGTGGCCTCCCGTACTCCCAGCAAGAGGCACTCTCGCACCAAAACCAAAATCTCCGCCCAACAAGCGGAGATTTTCCTAACAGCAACAAAACCTAATAATTATACTCCAGCCCCACCTTCTCAAACATCCGCTTCTGCGTCCGCACCCCATCAAGATGCACAAACACCCCCATATAAGAAATCAACGAATCCAGCTCCAGCTCCCCCTGCTCAAACTTCACCAGCGCCCGCTGATAATTCTTGATTATTCGCCTCCCCGGCACCACCCGCCCCGGATACACCACCGCCCCCAAAAACGGCATCCCCTTCGACACTTCCTGAATCCTTGTCTTCTTCGGATGCAGCGTCAAACCAATACTCGTCAAAAAATCTCGAATCACAGCAAGATCTCGCTTCGCCTTCGCCAGCTCTTCCGGCGACACAATAATATAAAAATCGTCCACATATCTCCCATAGTGTCTATACCCCAGCTCAAACTTCACAAACCGGTCCAGCTTGTCCAAATAAATATTAGATAAAAGTTGCGACGACAAATTCCCAATCACAATCCCCTTCCCCGGCGGCTGCCCAAACAAACTCTTACTCTTTGGTAAAATATTCCACGCATTCAAATCACCTCGCTTTTTAACTCCATCCACCGGATTATCAAAAATCACCTCCCTCCACAGATATTTATATATATTATACCTCGGCCCTTTGTTCGGAAACTGCCGTTCCAGCCCCCAACAAATCCGTTCAAACAGCCCCTCCCTCGGCAAACTCATAAAATACCCTTGAATGTCCATCTTTAGGCAAATCGCCGGCTTCGTATAATTCTCCGTCGCCGCTCGCACATGCTTAGCAAACCGCCGAATCCCAAACAACGTCCCCTTCCCCACTCGGCAAGAATAACAATCATGTATCAACCGCCTGTCCCACCATTCCGCCACCCCGTTAAACAACATGTGATGCACCACCCTGTCGCGA
>CAYODV010000056.1:0-3311 GCA_964402915.1 uncultured Candidatus Saccharibacteria bacterium | reverse complement strand
GCAGAAAGCGACGCCTGCGGCACTTCATACGCCTTCAAGCGGAAAATCCGCCCCTGACTCGTAAAGAACAGCAAGAAATCGTGCGAATTTGCCGTCACAATCTGGGAAATCACATCTTCTTCCTTCGTCGTCATCCCGCGCTTGCCCTTACCACCTCTGTTCTGCTTCCTAAAGTCATTCTGTGACACCCGCTTCATATAATTCTGCGCGGTCAGAAGAATCACGCTCTCCTCTTCCGGAATCAGCTCCTCCTCGGCAAACTTCCCCACCTCATGATTAATAATTTTACTCCGGCGCTCATCACCATATTTCTCTTTCAAAGCCAACAGTTCTTCTTTAATCACACCAAGAATCTTCATCTCGTCCGCCAAAATCTCTTCGAGCTTCTTAATCAGCTCGTGCAGCTCCTTTAACTCTTCTTCAATCTTATCACGTTCTAGCCCCTGCAAGCGTCGCAGTTGCATCTGCAAAATCGCCGCCGCCTGAATCTCAGAGAGTCCAAACCGCTTCATGAGCTGCTGGTCGGCATCATCATAGCTCGCACGAATCACCCTAATCACTTCGTCAATGTTATCAAGCGCAATCTTCAAACCTTCGAGAATATGCGCCCGTTCCTTCGCCTTCCGAAGGTCAAACTCAGTTCTCCGTCGCACCACTTTCTGGCGATGCTTAATAAACTCACCCAAAATCTCTTTGAGCCCCAAGATTCTCGGCTGCAACCCGTCCACCAGCGCCAACATATTATAATGGAACGCAGTCTGAAGCGGCGTCAACTTATACAGCTGATTCAAAATCTTCTTCGGAAACGCATCTTTCTTCAGCTCCACCACCACACGCACCGTCCCCCGCGCCGACTCATTCCTCACGTCCGCAATATGGTCGAGTTTCTTATCATTCACCAGGTCACGCACCTTGTTCATGAAATCTTCTTTAGAAACCCCATACGGCATCTCTTTGATCACAATATTATACCGACCGTTCTTCCGCTCCTCAATCTCTGTCACGGCGCGAATCGTCACCGACCCCTTACCAGTCGCATAGGCCGACTTCATTGGCGCCCCACCATACACCTCCGCCCCTGTTGGAAAATCCGGCCCCTTCACATGCTTCATCAACTCTTCAAGGCTAATCTCCGGATTATCAATCTGCGCCACCGTCGCATCAACAAGCTCGCCCAAGTTGTGCGGCGGAATATTCGTCGCCATCCCGACCGCAATCCCCATCTGACCGTTTAGGAGAATATTCGGCAGTGCCGCCGGCAGCACCACCGGCTCCTTCTCGCTCCCGTCAAAGTTATCTCTAAAATCTACCGTCTCTTTCTCAATATCGGCGAGTAACTCCGCCCCAACCTTGTCCATTCTCGCCTCGGTGTACCTCGAAGCCGCTGGCTCATCGCCATCCGCCGAACCAAAGTTACCCTGCCCCTCAATCAGTGTATAGCGCATCTTCCAGGGTTGCGCCAGGTTCACCATCGCCATATAAATCGACGAATCGCCATGCGGGTGATACTTACCCATCACCTCACCCACGATTCTCGCTGACTTCACCGTCGCGTGCGGCGCCTTCCACCCGTTCTTATTCATCGCATATAATATACGGCGATTCACCGGTTTGAGGCCATCTCGCACATCAGGGAGCGCCCGGTCCACAATCACCGACATCGAATACTTCAGGAAGTACTCCTCCATCGTACTCTCGACATTTCGGTTCTCAATCCCCTCTAAAATTGCCTCTGTCGTCCCCTCAGGCGCGCTCCCAACCACTTCCCCGCCTAGACCCTCCTCCTGTGGCTCTTCGGGATTAACTCGCTTCAAATCATCATTTTTTGCGTTTTCTGGCATATTTCCTCCTTAAAAGTCCAAATCATCGAGATTGACTTTCGCCGCTCCCGCCTGAATAAAGTTTTTACGTAAATCCACCTGATCCCCCATCAGTTTCGCAAACACCGCATCGGCCTTCTCGGCATCCTCAATATGCACCTGCACCAGCACCCTATTCTCCGGGTCCATCGTCGTTTCCCAAAGCTGCTTCGCATCCATCTCGCCTAGACCCTTAAACCTCTGCTGCGCGGTATAGCCAGCTTGCTTAAATCTCTCTTGATTTTCGTCAATTTTCGTACCGTTCTTTCTCTTCTCTTCAATCTTCTCCGAAAGCTTCGCCTCCAGCGCCGCCTCGTCATACAAATAATCAATTTTTCTGGTATTCCCTGTCCCTTTAATCAGCCCAAACAGCGGCGGCTTCGCCAGATACACATGCCCCTCCTCAATCACTTGCGGCATATACCGAAAGAAAAACGTCATCAGTAGCGTCGCAATATGCAAACCGTCAACGTCAGCATCGGTCATAAACACAATCTTATCATATCTTAACCCATTAATATCAAACTGCTCGCCAATCCCCACGCCCAGCCCTTTAATAAGCGACACCAGCTCTTGGTTCGCCAACATCTTATCAAGCCGCGCTCGCTCGGTATTTAACACCTTACCGCGCAGTGGCAACACCGCCTGAATCTTCGGGTTGCGCCCCTCTTTCGCCGAACCCGCCGCGGAATTACCCTCAACGATAAACAATTCGCACTCATCTCTGTTCCTAGACGAACAATCCGCCAGCTTCGACGGCAAATTCAGCCCGTCAAACGCCCCCTTGCGAATCACGTTATCGCGTGCCGCCCGCGCCGCTTTCCTCGCTCGCGCGGCCAACGTCGCCTTCTGCACAATTTTCTTCGCCACCGCCGGATTTTCCTCAAGGTAATACCCAAAATACTCCGTCATCACCTTGTCAACGTACCCTCTCACCTCTGGATTTCCGAGTTTATTCTTCGTCTGCCCCTCAAACTGCGGGTCGGGCAACTTCACCAAAATCACCGCCGTCAGCCCCTCTTTAATATCGTCCCCCGTCAGATTGTCCTCTTTTTCCTTCAAGAGGCCATTTTTCCGCGCATAATCATTAATCGTCCGGTTCAGTCCCGTCCTAAACCCCACCACGTGCATCCCCCCATCAGGGGTCAACACGTTATTCGCAAACGGCTTCATAATCTCCGCAAACGTATCGTTATACTGCAGCGCAATCTCCACCTCGCTGTCCTCAATCTTCTTCTCAACATAGAAAATATCGTCAGAAATCACCTCTTTCCCATTATTCAGCCGCTTCACATAGCTTCGAATCCCCCCCTCAAAATAGAACGACTCCTTCGCCCCCGTCCGCTCATCATTCACCTCTATAAGAATCCCCTTCGTCAAATACGCCTGATGCCGCGCATAATTCGACACCCAATCATAATCAAACGTCGTCGTCTCCTTAAAAATCGTCGG
>CAYODV010000055.1:0-3359 GCA_964402915.1 uncultured Candidatus Saccharibacteria bacterium | reverse complement strand
CGATTTGATTAAAACCGGTATCCAAATCTCCCCCACCGTCCAACGCCTTTCGCTCGACCCTGGCGCGCACTATGAAGGCCACCTGACCATCACCAACATTGGTGCCTATGCCTTTAACTTCAATATGCAAGTTACGCCATATCAAGTCAACGAAGACACTTACGATGCTATCTTCGACATCGACAACGGCTATACCCAGATTTCTCACTGGGTTACATTCGACGAAGAAAAAGGCACCGTAGAACCAGGCGAGGTTAAAAATATCACTTATCGCATCGAAGTTCCCGAAGACGCCCCAGGCGGCGGCCAATTCGCAGCACTTTTCGCCGAAACTGAAAGAGACCCCTCTGACACCGGCACTGTTCAAGCCAATGCTGGCGTCGGCACTGTGCTTCTCGCCCAAATCAGCGGCGAAACTCGCGAAGATGGCGGCATCATCAGCACTGACATCCCTGGATTCTTGCTCAACCCCCCTCTCACCGCTACAATTAGAGTTTCCAACAAAGGCAACATCGACGAAGAAATCAAAAACACCTTGGAAATCCGCAACTACTTCAGCGGTGAAGTCATTTACGAAGACACCACCCCTCAAACTAACACCCTACTCCCTGGCACCGAGCGTAGCATCACCCTCATCGCCAACAACATTCCTCGCCTTGGCCTTATGAAAGTTTCCCTCACAACCGAATACATCAACGACGCCCAGATTAAAACCGCCACGGTTGTTGTCTGTCCGCTCTGGTTCATCGCAATCGTCCTTCTGATTATCTTGACCATCGTGGTTCGCGTCATCGCTCGGCGCCGTGACGACCGCCGTACACGAGCCAATTCACGCAACAGTCAAGGAAGCGCCGATAAATTTAACATCTAAGGAGCAAAGATGAAAAAACTATTTTCCGTCATCGCCGTCTGTCTGACCCTGGTGGGGGCAATGCTTATAAACTCTAAAGATACCTATGCCGAAGCCGCTGCCGTTAAAATTTCTCCGGTTGCCAACGCTATCAACATCAAGGCTGGCCAAAGCCAAAATTACCAGTTCACTCTGGAGAACATGAGCGCCAAAGATTACAGCTTCAAACTTTACACTGCTCCATACAACGTCGTCAACGAAGATTACGATGCCGACTTCACTAACGAAACCAGCTATAACCAAATCACCCGCTGGATTACCTTCGAAGACGATTCTGGCTCTTTCGTTGCCAATCCCGTCTACAAAATCAAAGCCGGGGAAAAACGCTCCATCATCTACCGCGTCTCCGTTCCGGACGACATACCTGGCGGCGGACAATACTGCGTCATCTTTGCCGAATCCGTCGATGACGACAGCTTCTCTGGCACCGGCACCTCCGCCGGCATCGGCTCCGTTTCGCGTGTTTCGCTCATCTTGCTCGGCCACGGCGAAGGAGAGACCCGCGACACCGCCGAAATCACCGACTTCTCCCTCACCGGCATGTTCACCGCCAAAAACATCGACGCCATGGCTAAAGTTAAAAACACCGGCAACACCGACTTCCTCGCCGTCTATAATCTCTCCGTCAAAAGCCTCTTCGGCACACCGATTTACTCTAATTCCGACAACTTCATTGTCCTTCCGGGCACCGAACGCAAGTTCTCAACCTCTTGGGCTGAAGCGCCGTTGTTCGGCATCTTCAACGTTAGTTTTTCCGTCAGCGCCATTGACGAAGCCAGGGAAGAAAGCCACGTCATTTTGATTCTGCCAGCTTTCGTGGTCGTGATTGCGCTTTTGCTATTGACAAGCATTATTGTTTGGTCTATAATCCTAATCAGGAAACGTAAAGAACGCTCCTCAAGGCTCGTTGTGTAGAGTGAGCCGGAGCGAACTGCGAGTCCAAACAAACACTAAAAATAAAAAAGCGAGTGTAGAGTTATGCAAAACGCAAGAAAAAAATTTCTTGGGCTGCTCGGTCTAGCATTTGTGATTGCGATGACCGTGTTTGCCTACTTCCTGCCTGCGAATGGCGCCTATGCTGAAGGCGCTTCCGATTCGCATACAGATACCATTCGGGTTACGGTTTATGACCGTTTCCCGGCCGTTAAAATTACTAACCCAGAGACCGGCGCGATTGACGTCTCTCCGGTAGTCGAAGTTTCTTTCGACTACGAGAACTCCACCTACGTCGAGTTTTACTTAAGCTATGAGGACGAAAATGGCGACACGCAAACTGTCCAGTTGCCAACTTTCAACCCCGACCCCAGTCGGCTTGACCCCGTTTTTAACTTTGACTCGGACTCTAATACGATAACGTTTAGCCTCAACGACTATTTGCTCAGTTACAATAAATACACTTTACAAGCGAAATCTATCAGCCCCATTGGTTACGACGAAGATTTTATTGAATTTTACTACACACCGGTCAATGTCATTCAAACCGGCAGCGCCGACACCACCAACAACCCTATCGTTGACGTTTACTACGACGACGGCGTCGCCAAAATCGAACTGATGGCAGTTGATAAAAATGGCAACCCCATCTTTGACGAACCCGTCGTGATTTACGTTGAACCAGACTCTGAAACCGGCGACTATATTGCCGGCGCCAAAACTATAACCCTTCCGTTTAACGAATATGGCCTCGCCACTGGCGACTATGACCTCATTGCCACCGCCTACTCGGCCACGGTTACCCCCGGAGAAATCGACCCCGACAGCGGCGAACAGGGCGAAGATACCATCGACTACGCAGAAATTGCCTCGCCATACGACACCTTTGTTATTAACTATGTCCAACCACCCGCTCCGGATGTACCGAACACCGGTGGCAAACTCCTCGGCGACCTCAACATCGCTAAAAGCGACTTCGCCATCACCGGCATCATCGCTTTCATCGGCATCACCATGGTTGCCATGACCATTCTCTCGCGCCGGAAGAAGAATTATCGTAAAAACATCCGCACTAAAAAATAATCCCTAGCTTACTCTACAGAAGGGAAGGATACTCGTAAAACTGCGAGGGTATCCTTCCCTCGCTCGCTAAAATTAGGGGTTCAAAAATTTAACAAATAGTGATATAATATAAAACGCGTGAGCGGGCCGGTAGCTCAGTTGGTTAGAGCACGGGCCTTTTAAGCCCGGTGTCGAGAGTTCGAGCCTCTCCCGGCTCACCAAATTAACAATTCGGTTCGGAGCCTTAGCTCAGTTGGCTAGAGCGTTTCTTTGACGTAGAAAAGGTCAGAGGTTCAACTCCTCTAGGCTCCACCAGAATATAAAAAGTCCCCCCCGCGGGTTCTTTTTTATTGTTTTTATTCCGCCTCGATTTTCACAATTACCGGAGTGGTCGCCACGTTCACCCGCACCTTATAGGTCTTGTTCCGGTCGGAGCGCATCAAAAACCCTAAAA
>CAYODV010000054.1:0-3383 GCA_964402915.1 uncultured Candidatus Saccharibacteria bacterium | reverse complement strand
ATGCCTTCGCCGTAGCCTTGGTAGGCGAGGGTTGACCACCAGTTGCGGGCGGAGATGACGACGCCGCCTTGTTTTAAGATGGGTTCGGCGAGCTTGTGCCAGAGTTCCAGCCGCGCGGCGGTGAAGAGGGCGACGTTGGTGAGTGGCTCAAGGTGGTAATCTTTGCCTTTGATGACGATGAGGTCGTGAATGTCGTGGGCTTGCGGGAGGTCACCATCGGGTTCGTGGAGAGTGAGGACGGGTTTACCGAGCTGGCGGAAGTGGTCGGCGAAGAGTTCGGCTTGAGTGGATTTGCCAGTGCCGTCTTGGCCTTCAATGACGATATACATTAGTTTTCTCCTCGTAAATATTTATAAAAGCAAGCGGGGCAGAGGGCGCGGTATTCGATTTTGGAGGTGCCGTCGTCGATGAGAACGTCGGGGCCTTCGGTGACGAGTTGGCCGTTCAAGAAGCGGCAGTTCATGGTGGCTTTGTGGCCACATTCGCAGATGGTTTTGAGCTCTTCAATGTCGTGGGCGATTTGGAGGAGACGAGTGGCGCCTTCAAAGCCGCCGTCTTTTTGGCGGAAGTTGAGGCGAAGGCCATAGGCCATGACGGGGATGTCGAGCTGGATGGTGATTTGCATGAGCTGGTCGGCTTGATCGGGTGTGAGGAATTGTGCTTCGTCGACCAGGACGCAGGCGACGCCGGCGTAGTTTTCTGCGACCTCCCTAAAGAGGTCGGTGGTTTTGTCGAAGCAGAGGTCGGTTTCGCGTTCGGGGCCGATGCGGGTTAAGAGTTTTTGGCCGTTTTTGGTGTCGGTCTTTGGTTTCATGACGCAGACCTGGTGGCCGCGTTCCTCGTAGTTGAAGGCGACTTGGAGGAGTTGCATGGTTTTGCCGCAGCCCATGGCGCCATAGCGGAAGTAAAGTTTTGCCATACCACAATGATATCACAGAAAGTAAGAAATAGGGGATTTTTTCGGTATGTTCGCCGTCATGTCCTCACAGGTGTGGGCACCCCACACCCACAGCCTGTTCGGACTTGGGCTCACCGGCGTGCGACAGGTCGCACCCGATATAATACCTCAAAAATCCCTATTTCTTACTTTCTTCCTGTGTTCGGAGCTTTGGGCAAGGTTACCGGGGTTGGCTCTGTTTCTATCTCTATCTCTATCTCTATCTCAACTTCTTCTTCAACTTCTTCTTCAACTTCTTCTTCAACTTCTTCTTCAACTTCTATCGTACTATTATTACTTATTACGGTGAGGGGGGCGAGGACGTAGATTTCCGTGGGAGAGACGTAAACGCGGCTGGGCATGGCGGTGTCAAGGTAGGTTTCTTTGCCATTCAAGATGCCTTGCGAGAAGGGGCCGAATCCGTCAAGGCGCGAGAAAGCAAAGTGGTCTGGGTCGGAGATGGTGAAAGTGATTTTGAGGTTGTAAGAATTATCGGCCGAGACGGTGCTGGAAGAAGCGGAGCGAAGGAGTGAAGTGTTAGAGATGACTTCCAGGCCAGATTTTGATTTGTCGATTTCGAAGAGGTTGGGGTTGTAGGGGCAAAACGGGGCGACGATGCACTCAATATCGGTGATGGTTTCGGGTGCGAGTTCTTTTCCGAGCGATGCGAGCAAGCGAGCTTCGGCCGTGGCTAGTTCTTCACCTTCGGTGAGTTCTTGCTCAAAATTGGCCGAGTAGCCGTAGGCGGCAGGGAGGAGGCGGAAAACGCCGAGTGTGTCGGTTTTGAGGTGGGAAAAGGTGAAGTTCGGCTGGGTGACACTGATTCTTTGGGGGATGCGTTCGGACATGGTGCTGCCTTCAATGTCGTTATAAAACAGGGCGTCGCCGTAACCGTCGGTGATTTTGTGAGTGATGTAGGTGAAAGCTTGGTAGCCGAGAAATTCACCGTTGACGTATTGCGAGGCGGAGAAACCGCCGGAATAAATTCCGAAGTTGCCGGTGGGGTTGTCGATGTTGAGGTAAGTGCGGGCCGTGGAATAAACTTGGTGTTCTAGCGTGGTGGTGATGCCGGTGACGTTAGCGGTGCTTGTTTCTGCAGGGTCAAGAGCGGAGCGGATGTTGAGGTTGATGGTGAGGTCATGATAGAAAGTGACGTCGCCGAGAGTGTTCAAAATGCCGTTAGCGGTGGAGGTGGCAGAGTTGACGTTGATGGTGAGTGAGGCGGGCGCGGTGGGGTCGGCGTTACGGAAAATGAGGTCGCGAGCGGCAACGCGGATGCCGAATTCGCCGCTGGTGTCAATGACGTTGTCGCCGGAGAGTAGAATGGTGTATTGGTATTCTTCTGGTAAGTCGAGAGCGTCGCCGTGATAGTTGTTAAGATTAATATCAACGCGCTCGTCGTAGGCCTCGGCGAAGTGACCAAGTGGCAATAGAGCCAGCACGAGCGAGAGCAAAAAAGCAAAGATGGAACGTTTCATGAGCATATATTAACATATACTTGACAAGAGAACAAGCATATGTGCTATATATTATATATCCGCGAACTGCGAGTTGTAGAGTTCGGCGTAAAAACCGTTCTGGGCAAGGAGCGAGTCGTGAGTGCCTTGCTCGACGATATTGCCGTCTTTAATGACGAGAATGAGGTCGGCGCTACGGATGGTGGAAAGACGGTGGGCGATGACAAAAGAAGTGCGGCCGGCGGTGAGTTTTTCGAAGGCGGCCTGGATTTTGGCTTCGGCGCGAGTATCAACGTTAGAGGTGGCTTCGTCGAGAATCATCATGGGGGGATTTTCAATCATGGCGCGGGCGATGGTGAGCAGTTGTTTTTCGCCGGCGGAGATGTTGTCGGAGTCTTCGGAGATTTTGGCGGAGTAACCGCCCTTCATGGACTCGATGAGGTGGTCGATGCCGGCAGATTGAGTGGCGAGTTTGATGTCGGAGAGTTTGGCGGAAGCGCGGCCGTATTTCAAGTTTTCTTTGACGGTGCCGGAGAAGAGCCAGGTGTCTTGGAGTACCATGCCGAAGAGGGCGCGGACGCTGGAGCGTTTCATTTCGGTGGTGGGGACGCCGTCAATGGTGATGTAGCCAGAGTCGGGGTCATAAAAACGCATGAGGAGGTTGATGAGGGTGGTTTTGCCGGCGCCGGTGGGGCCGACAATGGCAACTTGACTGCCAGGTTCAATTTTGGCGGAGAAGTGTTTGATGACGGGAGTTTTCTTGTCGTAAGAGAACGAAACGTCGTGGAACTCGATGGCGCCTTTGACCTTTGCGACGGTTTTGGCTGGTTCGGGATCGGGGGCTTCTTCGGGTTCGTTTAAGAACTTGAACACGCGTTCGGAAGCGGCGAGGGTTTGCTGAATGGTGGCGACAATTTCCGAAAGATTGGAGAGGGGTTGGTTGAAGCGGGAGAGATATTGAATGAAAGCTTGGACGTTGCCGATGAGGA
>CAYODV010000053.1:0-3567 GCA_964402915.1 uncultured Candidatus Saccharibacteria bacterium | reverse complement strand
ACGACGAAGTCGCCCTCACCTGGATTATCGACTTCCCGTTCTACGAATGGGACGAAAAGAATAAAAAACTCGACTTCGGTCACAACCCGTTCTCCATGCCTAAGGGCGGCTTACAAGCATTAGAAAACGCCAAAACCGACGCAGAAAAACTAAACATCGTCGCCGACCAATACGACATGGTCATGAATGGCTTTGAAATCTGCTCCGGCGCCGTCAGAAACTACAACCCCGACATCATGTACAAAGTCTTCAACATCCTCGGCTACAACAACGCCTACGTCGAGGCTCGCTTCGGCGGGATGTTAAACGCCTTCAAATTCGGCGCCCCTCCCCACGCCGGCTGCGCCTTCGGCATCGACCGCATCTTCATGGTTCTGGAAAACGCCAAGAACATCCGCGACATCATCGCCTTCCCCAAGAACGGCTCCGGCATCGACCTCATGATGAACTCCCCGTCCACCGTCGACCAAATCCAACTCACCGAATCCCACCTCGCCATCGTCGCCGACGCAGAATAATCAGCAAAACCGCTTGCAAACTCCCTCCGCAAGCGGTTTTTTAGTGTATAATAACTTTATGGCTAAGTTTAAGTTCAAATCCGTCGTCGCTCTCGCCAACATGAAACTCTCGGTCAAGTCCGCCGCCATCTTGCTCGCAAGCTCCACCCTCGTCTCCGCTCTCCTCGGCATCTTCCGCGACCGGCTCCTCAACTCTTATTACCTCAAAACTTACCCCACCGGCATCGACGCCTACACCGCCGCCTTCACCATTCCAGACTTCATGTTCTTCATCTTAACCTCCGGCGCCCTCGCCGTCTCCTTCATCCCCGTCTTCAACGAACGTTTGATGAAAGGCAACAAAAAATCTGCCTGGGAACTCTCTGCCTCCCTTCTCAACTTCCTCGCCCTCATCACTTTCATCGGCAGTATCCTTATCATGATTTTTGCCGAACCGCTCGTCCGCTACGTCGTCGGACCGGGCCTCGACGAATCCGGAACCATCCTCGCCATCAACATGATGCGCGTCATCGCCATCAACCCCTTCCTCTTCAGCATTTCCGCCGTCATCTCATCCATGCAACAAGCCGTCGGCCGCTTCGTCTTCTACGCCCTCGCCCCCGCTCTCTACAACGTCGGCATTCTAATCGGCATCACCGTCTTCACCGGCGGCATCAACCTCTTCGGCTGGCAAATTTTCGACGGCGGCATCATGGGCGTCGCCATCGGCGTCGCTTTCGGCGCCGTGCTCCAGCTCATCACCAGCCTCCTCGGCCTCTTCGGTCTCGGCTTCGATTACAACTTCAAAATCAACTGGAAAAACCAGGGCTTCCGCAGCGTCCTAAGGCTCCTCCCCGCCCGCTCCCTCGACCAGGGAATCGACTACGTCAACACCATCGTCTCCACCAACCTCTCCTCGCGCATGGGCGCCGGCGTCCTCCGCAGCTTCCAACAAGCTTCCACCCTCCACCAAATGCCCGTCTCGCTCATCGGCGTCGCCATCTCCACCGCCTTCTTCCCGCAACTAACCGAGGATCTCGGCCGCGGCGACAAGTCCAAATTCCACGATACCTTCCGCACCGCCCTCCGCGCCATCATCTGGATCGCCCTGCCCGTCTCCATCATCGCCTTCTTCGCCCGCGGCTACGTCGTCAACTTCATCATGAACGGCGGCAGCATGCTCATCGCCACCATCCTCGGCACCTTCATTGTCGCCATCTTCGCCCAAAGCATCTTCCACATCGCCTCCCGCGGCTTCTACGCCTACCAAGACACCCGCACTCCCCTCATCGTCAGCATCTTCGCCATCGGCGCCACCATCGGCCTCTCGGTCTTGTTCTACCACCTCGGCTTCGGCCCCGAAGGTCTCGGCTGGGCCCAATCCATCGGCGCCGTCCTAGAAATCCTCATCCTCCTCTTCATCCTCCACCGCCGCTCCGGCAAAAAACTCATCAACAAAGAACTCCTAAAGGCCGTCGAAAAAATGTTTATCGCCGGCTTCATCACCGCCTGCGTCGCCTACTCCATGACCAAATTCCTCCCCCTCATGGCAACCGATAACTCCTTCCTCCAAACCTTCCCGAAGTTCTGCGTCATCACCCTCGTCTCTCTCGTCGCCTACCTCGCCTCTTGCTATTTCCTCAACATCCCCGAAGTCATCCCCTTCTTCAAAAAATTGAAAAAAATCCTCTTCCGCAATACTGACTAAAAATGTCAAGACTTGCGCACTAGGCTTTTCTTTGCTAAAATACACACTATCGCTCTCAAAAGCTCAGAAGTCGACATAGGGCGAAAAACATTAACAGGAGGCAATTTGCCTAATGCGTATCAGACTAAAGCGCACCGGCCGCAAAGCCGAGCGCAAGCAGTCTAAGATAGCTCCTGCCCCGTGGCAAGAGTTTATCGAGATTTAAGGGGTTATTTCAGTTCCTCTCCGGAGGAACTTTTTTTGTCCAGAGAACTGTGCTATAATCGTCTCATGAAAAATAATCGCACTCTCTTAATCTCTCTCATTGTCATCATCGCGCTCTTCATCGGCGCCATCATCTTCGTCCCCCAGCTCACCAAAAAATCCGGCGGCAGTGGCGACTCTTACGACACTTCCTCGGTGGACGTCACCAAATACGACACCACCAAGTTTATCGACGCTAACGACGACAACGGCCAAATCGCCGACCACGTCAAGGGCGACCTCAAAACCGCCAAAGTCGTCCTCTATGAATATGCCGACTACCAATGCTCCGCCTGCGCCCTCTTCCAAACCTGGATCAAAGAACTCTTAACCGAATATGACGGCCAGCTCGCCATCGTCTTCCGCGTCTACCCCATCACCTCTCTCCACCCGAACGCCATCGCCGCCGCCTCCGCTGTTGAAGCTGCCGGCCTCCAGGGCTACTGGGAAGAAATGGCTGACCTCGTCTTCGCCAACCAAGCCGAATGGTTCTACGCCACCGGCAACAAACGCACCGAATACTTCGTCGGCTACTTTAGCTCCGTCTCCAAAGGCGCCGGCAACATTGAACAGTTCAAGTCCGACATGGCTGGCGACCGCGTCAAGGCCAAAATCAGCTTCGACCGGTCTATCTCCGACGCTTTCAAACTCACCGCCACCCCGTCCTTCCTCGACGAAAACGGCCAAGAAATCGACTTCACCGCCGACGATATCGAACAAACCAAGTCTGGCATCCAATCTTTCCTCCGTAGCTACATCAACCAAAAACTCGGCAAATAGCTTCGCATAACAAATCCCCTCAGCGTCCCAAGGGGATTTTTTATCGGAAGCAATTTTGTCCAGGCGCTAGCTATGTCTAAAAGTAAATTTAAGGTCAATTAAATAACAATAAACAAACTATAACATCCGTGGACACTAAAGTCTTCCTGAGTTCATTATAGCACAAATCCCGACATTTAATACAGTACAACAAATCTCTTTAGAGAGATATAAAAAATAACCAAAAGAGGCTTGACAATCAAAACCTTAAGCGTATAATAAAAACTACAAAGGTCAATAAAACATAATAAAAAAGGATACTAAAACTTATGTCTAAAAAACTAATCGCTGGCGCCGGCG
>CAYODV010000052.1:0-3589 GCA_964402915.1 uncultured Candidatus Saccharibacteria bacterium | reverse complement strand
GGTTGGTTGAAGCGGGAGAGATATTGAATGAAAGCTTGGACGTTGCCGATGAGGAGCGTACCGCCAATGACCATGTTGCCACCAAGCATGCAGATGGCGACGTAGCCGAGGTTGGTGAACATGTGGACGAGTGGGAAGGCGAGGCTGCCGAGGAATTGGGCTTTCCAAGAGTCGGCGTAGAGTTTGTCGTTGGCTTTTTTGAACGCGGCGAAGGATTTTGGTTCGTGGGAGTTGGATTTGATGATGATTTGGCCGGAGTAGTCTTCTTCGACGTGGGAATTAAGTTCGCCTAGAACTTTGCGCTGGGAAACGAAGTGTTTTTGCGCGTGGCCGGCGACTTTGGCGACGAAGAAGGTGGAAAGTGGCACTACGACGATGGCGACGACGGCAAGGAGTGGAGAAATTACGAACATCATGACGAGGCAGCCGATGACAGTGGTGAGGTTGGTGATGATTTGGGCAAGGCCTTCGGAAAGAGTGTTCCAGAGCGTATCGACGTCGTTAGAGAGGATGCTCAAGGTGTCGCCGAAAGGTACCTTGTCGAAATAAGAAATTGGGAGGCGAGAGATTTTGGCGACGATTTGGCTGCGGAGTTTTTCCGTATAAAAGAGGGTGGCGCGGGAGAGAAGGTAGGTTTCAATGTAACTGAGGATGGCGACGATGAGGTAAATGGCGAGGAGTTGGGTGATGGAGGTGAGGATGGGCTGGAAATTGATGGTGCCGGTGGTTTCAAGGTCGGCGACGGCGGAGTTAGTCATGTTGCCGAGGATTTTGGGCCCGAAAAGGTTGAGGATGCTGGATGCGGCGGCAAAGATTAGTGAAATGATGATGACGAAGCGAAAAGATTTAAGCGATTCTAGGAAAAAGCGGAGAGATTTTTTGGAGTCTTTGGGCTTTTCGGCGGACAGGTTACGCGGCATGGGCAAGCTCCTTTTTATATTCGGTTTCGCTGAACTGAGATTTGACGATTTCGCGATAAACTTTACAGGATTTGAGAAGTTCGTAGTGACGACCGTGACCAACGATTTGACCCTGGTCGAGGACGATGATTTGTTCGGCGTCTTTGATGGTGTTGACGCGTTGGGCGACAATTAGAACCACGCTGTCTTTGGTTTCTGGCTTCAAGGCTTCGCGAAGTTTTTTGTCGGTTTTCATGTCGAGAGCGGAGAAGCTGTCGTCAAAAATGTAGATTTCGGGATGCTTGGCGATGGCACGGGCGATGGCAAGGCGTTGTTTTTGGCCGCCGGAAACGTTGGTGCCTTTTTCGGCAATATGTGAGTCGTATTTTTGGTCGAGTTTTTCGATGAAGTTTTCGGCTTGGGCAATGCGGGCGGCTTTTTTAAGTTCTTTTTCGGTAAGGTCGTCAGCGCCGAAAGCGATGTTAGCTTTGACATCGCCGGAGAAAAGAATGCCTTTTTGAGGGACGTAGCCGATGCGGCGCATGAGGTCGTCTGGGGCGTAGTCTTTTACGCTTATACCGTCAATGAGGATTTCCCCGCTGGTGGCTTCGTAGAAGCGCGGCACAAGCGAAATGAGGGTGGATTTGCCGGAGCCGGTCGAACCGATGAAAGCCGTAGTTTCGCCAGCCTTGGCGGTGAAAGAAATGTTTTTTAAGACATCGGCTTCGGCGCCGGCATAGGCGAAGTCGACGTTCTTAAAGATTACGGAAGGTGTTGTTTCTGGAGCGCCAACCGTGTGATCTTTCCAGTGAATGCGAGGCTTAACGTGCAGAACTTCGTTGATGCGAACGGCGGAAACGTTGGCGCGGGGGAGCACGACAAAGAGCATGGTGAGGATGAGGAATGAAATTAAAACTTGCGAAGCGTATTGGACAAAGGCAATCATGTTGCCGAGATATGAGAGGTCGGTGGCGAAACGGTTGATGGAAATCCAGACGATGAGGAGCGTGACGCCATTAAAAACAAGGCCGATAAGGGGGTCTTGGAGGGCGAAGATTTTGCTAATGAAGAGGCCAACTTTGGTGAGTTCGTGGTTGGCGGTTTCAAACTTGGCTTGCTCGTGCGACTGATTGTTGAAAGCGCGGATGACGCGAAGGCCGGTCAAGTTTTCGCGGGCGATGAGGGTGATTTTGTCGAAGAGTTTTTGGTAAATCTTGAACTTGGGGATGGCGAGGCCGAGAATGATGATACTAAAGAAGATGATGGCGCCGACGCCAGCAGCGATGGTCCAGGTCATGTCGGGCGCGGTTTGGAAGGCTTGGAAAATGGCGCCAAGACCCATGAGCGGCGCGCGGAGCATCATGGTGAGCATCATCATGACGGCTTGTTGAACTTGACCGATGTCATTGGTGGTGCGAGTGATGAGGGAGGCGGTGGAGAAGTCGTCGATTTCGGTGATGCTGAAGCTTAAAACTTTTTGGTAAAAGTCGGCGCGAAGGTCGCGCGAGAAGGCGGCGCCAACGCGAGCGGAGAAAAAGTGGGTGATGACGGCGCAGATGGAGCTGGCGAGGGCGAAGGCGAGCATGACGAGGCCGGTCGAAAGAATGTAGTTTTGGTCGCCCGTGGCGATGCCATTATTAACGATGTCGGCCATGAGAGCGGGCAAGCGCAAGGCGCAGTAAGTTTGTCCCGCGAGGCTGACGAGCAGGAGAATAACTTGCCACCAATATGGCTTAAGATATTTCAAGAGTTTGAACATAAGTATATCTATATATAATACCTTTATTTTTGGCGGTAGTCAAGGCGTGATTTATTTAGAAAGTAATGCTAAAATTAAGGAAAGTAATGGGAGATTTTATGGCAGAAGAAAAATCATCTACCAAATCAAAAACCAAGGAGCATAAAGTCCATCGAGGTTGGCTGTTTGGTATAATTGGCGCATTATTGCTTGCTGGGATTGTGACGCTAGGTTGCGTACTATTCAAGCCGATAAAACCAGACGATCCAAGTTTGAAACCGACCTATACGCACGCGTTCTTTATTTACGATGATGGAAAATATACACTTTGGGATGCAAAAGGTCAACGCCTATCGCCGGATGAGTATAATGACAAGTCGTCTTTTGTAGGCGGGTATGCTTACGTCAAGAAAGGTAATGAGTACGCTTTAATCAATGACAAAGGTCAGTTGACGGTTGAGTTCGGGCGAATTTCCGAAATGAAGGATTATGGCGCCGGGCTTTATCTTGTGAAAGATAATAGTTCGAACGAGCTGCTGATGACCGGGAACGGGACAGTGCTGATTGCTGGCCAAGACATGACCTTGTCAACTTCGAGCACGACAGGTTCGTTTGCGGTTGTGAAATATAACGGCGCATATTATATATATAATTATACCGGCAAGTTGATGGCGCAATATGCCATGAAAGACGATGCCGACGAGAGCCCGAAACTGTCTAGCGATAGCGATTTTGGTCTGTTCCATTATGACAACTTTAACTTGTTGTTTGATAATCGTACGGGTGCACAAATCGCGGCCTTTGAGGGCGATCGTTATTCCTTTGATTCGGTGTCGGATGACCGTACGGTGATTTTACTGGAGGAATATGATGACGGAAAAGATTATGTTCTGATTCGCAACGGTAATCTTGATGTGCTTGATGGGTTGGCCGGTTACGGGATGATTAATTA
>CAYODV010000051.1:0-3651 GCA_964402915.1 uncultured Candidatus Saccharibacteria bacterium | reverse complement strand
CTTCTGGACCACAATCAGACGCTCTAACCATCTGAGCTAATCCCACCAGATCTTTTTTATTGTAGCATAAACTGGGTTATTTGGGAAGGAGGAAGTAAACGCCGGCGCCGACGGCAGCGCCGAGGAGGATGGTGACGATGATGATGGCCCAAACTGGGAAGCCGCGTTTTTTATCGGAGTCATCAACAATGCGGACGGATTTCTTGGACTGGTCGTCGGTTTTAGCGGAGTCGGAGGATTTTTTATCGTAAATGTTCTTGTGGTGAGTGGGCTCTTCGTTGACGCCGAGGAAGGAGAGCTTTTCGTAGCTTTCGGGCTTTTTGGCGGGGACGGAGTTAGAGAGCGGGCGTTTGTCGATTTTATAGTGCGAGAGGAAGGGGGATTTGCCGCCGAGCGAGTAAGCGTTACCATCAGGTGCGGAAGAGGGCTTTTCGGCAGGCTTTGAGGAGCCAGAGAGGGCGGCCGAGGCTTTTAAGGCGAGGTCGTCTTTGGCTGGGGCGGGCTTTGACTTTTCAAGGTCTTCAAGATAAAGATCGCGGGATTTAGCGGGTTCGCGAGAGATGTAGGGCTTTTGTTCAGTTTTTTTGACGACCAGTTCGGGTTCTTTAGTCTTGACGATTTTAGGAGTGTGAGCGTCTTTGGCCGGGATTTGGTCGGCGACAGATTTGGGCTTTGCGATGGGCTTGGGTTTTTCGACTGGACGCGAGGCCGGACGAGATGCCAAAGGATCCGCGTTAGCCTTTGGTTTGTGACTAACGAAGTCCATGTAGCGAACAGGTTTTTTGACTTTAGGGTCTTTAAGGTCGGTCATCTTTTACTCGTTTAGCTATTTCTATTATATCAGTAAATTCCTGCGCAATCAAACTGGCGCCGCCGATGAGGAGGCCATTGCAGTCGTCAAGAAGGAGATAAGACTCGGCGTTGGTGGATTTGACGCTGCCGCCAAAGAGAAGCGGGACTTCCGCGGCGGTGTCCTGACCGTAAGTTTCTTTGAGAACTTTGCGGACGAGGGCGAAGGCTTCCTTAACGTCGAGGGGCGAGGCGACTTTGGCGGCCTTGCCGTGGCCGGAGATGGCCCAGACGGGTTCGTAAGCAACGATACATTTACTAATATCTTCGGCGGAGACGTCTTGAAGGCCGCCGAGAAGTTGGTCGCGCAGGACGTCGGCGGTTTCTCCGAAGGTGCGTTCGGCCTCGGTTTCGCCGATGCAGAGGATGGGGGTGAGGCCGGCGCGGAGGGCAGCGGCGACTTTGGCGCGGATGTCTTTGTCGGATTCGCTAAAAATGTAGCGGCGTTCAGAGTGGCCAACGATGGCGTAATCGACGAGGGAGCGGAGCTGGGCGATGGAAACTTCGCCGGTGTAAGCGCCGAAATCTTGATGGTAGAAATTTTGGGCGGAGAGTTTGATTTTCCGGCGGTCGGTTTGGAGTGAGAGAGATTGCAGAGCGACGAGTGACGGTGCGACGACGACTTCGATGTCGCGATAAGCGTGGACTTTCTGCAGAAGTTTGTGCAGAAACAGCGAAGATTCGCCCACGGTAAAGTTCATTTTCCAGTTGCCAATAATATAAGTCTTCATAGTGCTTATTTTACACGCGATACTTAAATTTGGCAAGCAATTAGGACAAGTTGCCGGTGACGCCGAGGATGCCGCGGAGGGCGAAAGCAGTGTCTTCGTGGGAGCGGACGGTGATGGTGTCGATGCCCATTTTTACGACGGGGTAATCGTTGCCGCCGGGCTGAGTCATGTCGCCGAAATAGAGGACGTCGGATTTTTCTACTTTGAGTTCTTCAAGGAGGTGAGTCATGCCGAAGACTTTGTTCATGCCAGGGGTGATGGCGTTGATTGACGTGGTACCACCAATTTCATAATCAAATTCTGGAGCGAGGGCTTTGGCGCGGGCGACAATTTGTTCGCGTTTTTTACAGTCAGGGTCCCAAGCGTATTTTGCTTCAGTGCCGGCTTTTTGGCCGAGGGCGGAGAAAGTGACTTGAGAGAGGCGGTTTTCGATGATTTCGTCGCCGTCTTGTAGCTTGTCGGCTTCCCAGAAGCCGAGTTCTTTGGCGGCGGTTTCGATGGCGGAGGTGATTTTTTTGACCTGTTCGTCGGTTAAGGGGAAGGAGTAAACTTGTTCCCAGTCTTTTTGTTCGATGTTATAACGGTAATATTGGGTGCCTTGGGCGACGAAGAGATGAAGGTTTTTGAGGTCTTCCGGCTTGGCGCCACGTTCAACGAGACGGTTGACGATTTGGATGAGGAATTGGTCGAACTTTTGGCCGGAGATGGGGCAGATTTTGAAGCCGGCGCGGAGACAGCCAATGAGGAGGTCGGCGATTTCGTCGGGGATGGGAGTTTTGGCGACGTTGAGGGTTTGGTCAATGTCGAAAGATAAGACCTTTTTAGTTGCGGTTGCGTTTGACATAAGTGTCCTCCTTTTCTAATTCGGCGCGGAGAGTGTAAGATTTACACTTGCCGTCTTTACAGTTGGTGGCTTCGTAGTGATAGGAGCTGAGTTCGGTGTTGAGGTAAAGACCGTCGGGGTCGGTGAAGAGTTCAGGGTCAATGACGGTGAGAACGGATTCGGAGATTTCTTCGGGATAGTAATGGTTTTTTTCGTAAAAGCTTTCTTCGAGGGCGTAGTACATGGCGTTGATGGCGGTTTTGCGCTTTTCGTCGCGAGACATGGCGTCAACGTTTCCTTTTTGGATGAAGAAGAGAATGAGGAGAAGCGTGGCGAAGGCGGCGACAACCAGGATTTCCGGGACGGTGAAAGCTTTTTTATAAGAGTGAGGTTTCATAGGAATATTATAGCATAATGAGCGGATTTGTGGTAAAATGGGGCGCGGAAGGGTGGCCGAGTGGTTTAAGGCACTGGTCTTGAAAACCAGCAGGTTCACGCCTCGCAGGTTCGAATCCTGTCCCTTCCGCCAGGAAGTCATAAGAAATACCCCGAAGGGGTATTTTTGATGACTTCTTCGACTGAAGAAGCAAGGATTCGAGCCAGGTTCGTTATCGAAAGCGAAGCTTTCGATCATGCGATCCTGTCCCTTCCGCCATCAATTTGGTTTGGTTATAATCAATATTGGACGTAAAAAGTCTGGCAAACCAAAGAAAAAAGATCGCTGATTTAATCAACGATCTTAATTAACACATTTTGAGAAGTTCCTAGAGCTTCTCTTTTATGTTTTTATTATATCAAGAAGTCTGGATTTTCGCAAGATTAGGCTTCTTTTTTCTTGGCGGTTTTCTTGGCAGAGAGGATGCGGAAGATGATGAGGAAGATGGCGAGGAGGATGAGGAAGAGGAGCCAGAGGGGGCAGACGATGACGATTTTGTCGACTTTAGATTCGACGCCTTCGTATTCAACGTTGTAAATGACGTGGAAGATGCCAACAGAGGGTGTTTCCGTCCAGGTGACGGAAGAGACGGTGGTGTTGCCGGGCATAATCCAGGTCTTTTTGGGGTCTTCTTCGTTAGTGAAGACTTCTTCGCCAGAAAAGAGCGGGAAGATTTGCATCTTGTGTGTGGCCTGAGAGTGGACGTTGCCCTCGTTGGTAATAGCTGCGGAGCCGGAGATATTACCGGAGAAGAGGAAGCCTGGCACGTTAACGTTGGTCATGGAGCCTTTGCGGACGGTTTCGCCGGCGAC
>CAYODV010000050.1:0-3718 GCA_964402915.1 uncultured Candidatus Saccharibacteria bacterium | reverse complement strand
AGGGAATAATGCGTGTGATTATGTAGGTGCACAAAATCACTCGGCTTCAAAACTACCTGTTTTTTATCTTCCTCCACACTTTTCATAAAAATATTGTACCATATTCAAACCTTTTATGTTAAAATAAAATTAACCATGGAAGAAAAATTACGTAATTTATCTCAAAATATAGAAAACAATACGGGAGAAAACGCCCACAAACCGGAGGAAACTCCCCCTCCCGAAGAAGAGCATCACGAGGAGGAGCACCACGAGGAGGAATTCCACGAGGAGCCCCCAATGGATGAGGCCGAGGAAAACGTCCCCGAACCAGAAGAGGAAAAATCCGATGAAGACTTCAAAGGAGAATCTGACGTTGCGAGCGGGGAGGATGACGCTTCTCGTGGAGGGTCCGGAGGTTACGACCGTCCCTGTAAAGGCGAGCGAAGCGACGGATTAGCGGCCGAGCCCCGTGACGACGGGTGCGAGGAACGCGCCTCCACGAAAGCGTCTCCGACCGCAAGCGAGCAAGACTCTTCTCCGTCTCAAGAGGGTCCATCGGATTCTTCTTCAGCTAAGATTCTCACAATGGATACTGACGAAGAGCCCAAGGAGTCTCCCACCCGCACCAAGAAATACTCCCCTGAAGTCGAAGCCGCTCTCGACCGCCTCAACTCCGAGGACGCCGCTGTGGACTTAAACACCGAACCCCTCTCGACCGAACCCAAAAAGAAAAGCCACGCCGGCCACATCTTCCTCTTCATCCTCTTCGTCCTCGCCATCGCCGCCGTCGCTCTCTGCGTCCTCGTCGAACAAAAAATCATCGACAACCCTTTCCCAGACCTCTTCAAGAAACAAGAAACCTCTGAAACCGCTCCCGCCGAAACCAAGACCAACTCTAACACCAACTCCAACTCTAATTCTAGCACCAGCAACAAAACCGAATCTAAAACCGAACCCACCGACACTGAAAAATCCGACACCGAAGATCTCTTAAACAGCAACACTTCAACCGAAACCAGTCCCAACACAAACCCTAATACCACCCCTAACACCACGGAGAACTAAAAATGGATCCAAACCAACCCGCTCCAACACCAACCCCAACTCCGGAGCCAACTCCTGAACCTGCTCCAGCACCCGCGCCAGCACCAGCCCCAGAACCGGTGACACCAGCGCCAGAAACCCCGGCACCAGCCCCAGAGCCAGCACCAACCCCGGCACCAGCCCCAGCACCCGAACCAGTAGCCCCAGCGCCAGAACCTGTTCCAGCACCAACGCCCGAAGCTCCGGCCACTCCGGAACCGATTCCAGCCCCGGAACCAGTAGCCCCAGCACCAGCTCCAGAACCGGTCGCCGAACCTGCGCCTGCCCCTGAAGCAGCCCCCGCACCGGCCCCGGCCGAGCCTGTCGCCCCAGTTGAACCCATCGCTGAACCGGCCCCCGGCATCACCACCCCCATCGCCGAAGGCATCCCAGAAAAATCCCCTGACATCCTCGCCGTTGCCGCGACGGAAACTCCGGTCACCATGCCCAAAAGCCCCTTCGCCACCAAAAAACCAACCGGCGGCAACAAAACCACTTTAATCCTCGTCATCGTCCTCGTCGCCCTCATCGCTCTCGGCGTCGGCGCCTACTTCCTCTTCTTTAACCAACCCGCCACCTCCTCCAAGCCCGCCCAGTCTCAACAACAATCCGAGCAACAACAGCAGCAACAGCAGCAACAAACCGAACCCACCACCGACGAACCAGAAGAAGAATTAGAGAACGAAACAGAGGAAGAAGAAACTGAAACCAAAGAAACCACAGAAGCCACGGAAGAAACCTCCGAAGAAACTAAAGCCGAAACAGCTGAAGACAAATCTAATTAGAAAATATGCTATAATAGGGCTATGATTCAAACCGCCCCAGAGCACTTGTCCGAAATCGCCAAAGCCCTCAAAGAAGGCCAGGTGGTCGCCCTTCCAACCGAAACCGTCTATGGCCTCGCCATTTCTCTAAACTCCGCCAAAGCTCTCGAAAAGCTAATTTTTCTTAAACGCCGCGACCTTAAATCCGGCAAAGTCTTCACCCTCGTCCCCGAATCCCGCGCCGACATCGAAAAATACGCCCTCCTAAACAAAACCTCGCGCGCCATCATCGCTAAGCACATCCCCGGCGAACTCACCCTCATCCTCCCCAAAAACCCCGAATTTGACCACCCCTATTTCAACCACTTCACCACCGTCGGCATCCGCATCCCCGCTTCACCCCTCTTTGAAAAACTCCTTAAAGATACCGGCCCCCTCCTCTTAACTAGCGCCAACCCCCGCGGCGACCAGCCCGCCATCTCTTCCGACGAAGTCGCCCGCACCCTCCCCAAAGTTGACCTCATCGTCGAAGGTCGCACTCGCGAAGGCAAGCTCCCCTCCACCGTCGTTGACCTCACCAAAAAATCCCCCCTTGTCGTCCGCCAAGGCGACCTCAAACTTTAACCTCAAAAAACCTATTGACATTTCCGCAAGCTCGTGCTATAATGTGTACAATGTCATCGTGATACCCCGCTGGATCAGAGATGGCAAGCACGAAAGGAGGTGAAGCAGTTTGAATAAAACTGACTTCCCAACTGGTTTCAAGTAGCGTTAGCCGCACCCTGTAAAGCAGGTGAGGCGGCAAACCACATTTTTCTCGATCTTGCCGGCGCTCAAAACGGATGGACGGAACCTTAACCCGCCCAATATGAGCCAAGACCGGCACGCTTCGCGGGATTAATCCCTTCCTGTGAGAAGGAATCCCAACCACGAATTTCCAGGTAAACCCCGCTAGTAAGCGGAAAAGGAGACTTCATGAGACGTTTCCCATCCGGTTTTTCCTAATCCTCGTGGGCAGACCCACAAACCATCTTCGAGCAACGTAAGAATGGACGGGGAGCAAGGAGCCCCAAAAACGCGACGAAAAATTGAATATTTGAAAACCCAGGATCCTATTTCCATAAGGCCCACGTGAGCCTCTCGCCAAAACTGTTTAGTATGGTCTTTGACCTCAAAACAGCATCTTCTGCAGAGATAAATGCGCGACAAATTCACCACCCTTCGGGGGCCCCATGTAACAACATGGGGTTTTTACATACCCAAAAACATGGTATAATATGCCACATGAATCGTTATAATCCTCTAGCAATCGAAAGTAAATGGCAAAAAATCTGGGAAGACTCTGAAGCCTTCAAGGCCGATGACAACTCGAAAAAACCCAAAAAATTCCTTGCGGAAATGTTCCCCTACCCCTCCGGCGCCGGCCTCCACGTCGGCCACGTCCGCAACTTCACCATCGTTGACGTCCTCGCCAGATATTACGCCCAAAAAGGGTTTAACGTCCTCCGCCCCTTCGGCTACGACACCTTCGGCCTCCCCGCGGAAAATTACGCCATCAAAACCGGCGTCTCCCCTCAGTCCGCCACCGCCACCAACGTCGCCAACTTTCGCAACCAGCTCAAAAAACTCGGCTACGCGATAGACTGGAGCCGGGAAATCAACACCAGCTCGCCCGTATACTACAAATGGACCCAATGGTGCTTCCTCCAGCTCCACAAAAAAGGCCTCGCCTACCAAAAAGAATCTTACCAATGGTGGTGCCCGGTTGACCAGACCGTCCTCGCCAACGAACAGGTAGAAAACGGCCACTGCTGGCGCTGCGGCAGCGAAGTAGAAAAGAAAAAACTCAAACAATGGTTCTTCAAAATCACCGACTACGCCGACGAACT
>CAYODV010000049.1:0-3848 GCA_964402915.1 uncultured Candidatus Saccharibacteria bacterium | reverse complement strand
GCCTCATCAAACATAGATTTTGACGGGTCCCAGTACTTGAGTCCATTCATGACAGGGTTGGGCGACGAATATGCTATAATAAAGCTAATGGATAAAATCCGTACCGAAATTCGCCGTTTTTATTTCCGCATCAAACACGATTATATGTCGTTTGACAATATCATTTTTTTCGTGGCAATCGTGGCGTGCGTCTTCTGGACTTATAGCTCGCTCTCTGCAACTTCGCGCAACTGGGAATTGTCCCAAAAACTTGACGCTCGCCAAAAAGAACTAACCCTCGTTAAGCTCGAAGTCGAAGCAAGCGAAGTTGAAAACGCTTACTATCGTTCAGCCGAATATAAAGAGCTCTCCGCCCGTGCTAAACAAAACAAACAGCTCCCCGGCGAAAACCTGGTTTACTTGCCAGCAAACTCCGAGGCAGCACTCAACAAATACAACGCTCGGTCCGACGACACTTCCGAGGAAGACGAGGAGCCTTCTAATGTTTCTCAATGGATGTCGTTTCTCTTTGGCGTCTAGTAAACTTGCTAAATCTCTTCAAACCGTTTATACTTAACCTATGGATAATGACAATCTCTCCAAAGTTCCCGTCAGCGAGCTAACTAAGGCTAATCTTGACGCTATGAGACGGTCGTCTCAACCGGCAGAAACGAAGAGTAGCAAAAAAACAAAACGCGGTTTAGTCATCGCCATTGTGGCCGTATGCGTAGTCGGGCTTGGCGTGGCATTATTTTTCTTGTTGCGGCAATCTGGTTCCAATCCCGAACCGACGGATCCCAATACTGAAATCCCCGACTCGGAAATTGTTTGGGAGCCGTCAGAAGACGCGGTTGACCCTGGCGCTGAATATACAGAACACCTACAATCGGTGCTAGATAATCCTGAAGCCACCGATGATGAAAAACTCCAGTCAGAAATCCAACTCGCCAATCTCGACACTGTCATGGACAATTTTGAAGCTGCCGAGGCTCGTCTCAACGCCGTTGATCGCACCGGCCTTACTTATCGTCAGCAGTTCAATTTATATAGTGCTTATGCTTATCTCTACCAACATTCTGGCGACAAAACTAAATACAACGAATATAGTATGTTGGTCGAAGAAGTATTGGCGAAAAATTGGGAGGAGGAAATCAAGTAAATGCCTAACCCGCCAAAAATCGATCAGCTTGACCCGTTCAACGAGCATAAAGGCGAGTTCCAGGCAAAAGAGATTCGCCATTCGCGTTCGCGCGAAACACGAAAACTCTTAAACAATCTTGAATCTCCAGAAGACAACAAAAACAAGTCTCGCTTATGGCTAATCATCGGCATCATAACGGCACTAATTTTTGGCGTGCTAGTCATCATTTTCATTCCCAAATTGTTGTCTGGCGACGAACAGAAGCAAGGCCAATCTATCACAAATCCCGTCGGGCGCGAAACCTCTACTGACTACACTAATGACCCTGACAGCCCCGAACTACGCGCCGTCGAACAAGAAAAGCTTGATGCCCTCAACGAGCTAATTGACGAAAAGGACTGGCGCTATGCCAACGCCACCTTCAAAACCATTTACCCGGACTACCTCGATGACTGCGGAAAATACAGTTATTATCGCGCCGCACTTACACTGGCAGAAAATTTTGAATACTTCACCCTCGACACCGAAATGCTAACTAGCCGAGCGGAAGTTTACGCCGAAAAATGCCGTTCATGACCGCGGGCTTGAAAAACTAACCCAAAAAACTTATACTTAAACTATGGATCATAGCGAAGATGAAATCATCCTCCCAGAATCGGAGAGTACTCTCTCGCCCGAACCGTCCCCGGTTCATAAATCTGCTGAAAAAAAATCTCGCGCGCTCGCCGTTGTTGCCATCATCGCTGGACTTGCCCTGGTCGGTTCATTAGTTTTTATTTTTATTGGCCGACCCACAGCGGACGATAGTTCTGAGACGGCCGACAGCTCGGACTCCGACGGGTTTAGATATCCCAAAAACGAATTCGACGAAGTTTATCGTGTCGCCATGACGCAAGTAGAGACCAAGGACTATTACGGCGCCATCAACTCTCTGGTGGATTATTCGCTCCCTGAGCGTATGACCACCGAACAAAAATATCGCTACAACTATCTCCTGGCCGATATTTATTCGGAAACTAAAATCAATAATCCTTCGCTTCACGACCTTTACTATCAACGCATGATCGAAGCACACACTAAACTTTTGAAAGGGGAAGAATAAATGAAACACCAACACAAAAAAGGCTTCACGATTCTTGAAGTGTCGCTCTTCTTGGCGCTTTCGGGTTTTCTGATGGTTGGGCTTATCGTCGGCACGAACCTCTCTATCGCTCGTCAACGCTACAACGACTCGGTTAACACCCTCGCAGAATACCTTCGTGGCGTATATGCCGACGTAATAAATGTTTCCAATGACAAACTTCCCGTCGCCGACTCTGCTTCGGAAAAAGGCCCTGGTCGCACTACTAACGCCGTTTATGGTAAACTCGTCACGTTCGGGGAAGTCGCAGGCGACAACACCGTATATTCTTACGATGTCGCAGGTATCGCCGTCAGCTCATCGGCGGTGGGCGGTTCTAGCGTAATAGACATTATAGCGAGCAGCACCGTTGATGCCAACATCATTTATTCGGAAAACTGTAATTATGGTTCAACCTGTAAAAACACCTTTTACAGCAAAAACTCGTTTATTATTCCCTGGGGAGCAAACCTAGAAAACAGCGATAAGTCAGAATTCCACGGCGCTGTGCTCGTAGTGCGTTCACCTGTTACCGGCAGCGTGCGAACCTACACCTACACCTATGCTTCCGACCGCGACGTTATTTCTTTTCACGACATCGGTGACGGAGATACAACTGCGCGCGAACGGTTCAAAAATCTACTTACGCTCATGAAAACCACCGCCAGTGATTTTGACATGTGCCTAGACTCTGACGACAACAATTACGGTGACCGGCGCGACATTCGTATCGCTCTTCACGCCAACAATTCTTCCGGCGTCATGCTCGTTGAATTGAACGGCGAAGACAGCAAGTGCCGTGGACGATAAGGGTTTCTAAAATAAAAAGATTATGCTAAAATGAGTGGTATGAGGTTTAGGTCATCAGCTAACCGTAAAGGCTTTACGCTCATTGAGCTTTCTTTTGCTATCGCTTTCATTTCCGTTTTGTTGATTACTGTTACGCTCATCACCAACGAAATCGTTTCGATTTATCGTAAGGGCTATGCCATCAAAGCCATCAACCAGTCCGGCCGTGACCTCATTGACGACATCCAGAACTCAATTACAGAATCGCCACCCGCTTCCATTGTTTCTTTCTGCGAACGCTACACCGATGACACGCTTAAAGAACGTTGTAAAAATCACAACGGGCTTTATTCTGTTTACCAACAGTTCTATTCTGACGTTAAAATCAACGGTGGCACCGCCAAAAAAGTGCCGACGGGTGGCATTTTCTGCTCCGGAAAATACACTTATATTTGGAATAGTGGTTACTTGTTTAATAATAATTTTTACGCTTTCAACGACAGTCGCGTTACTCCGCTTACGGTTGATTACACGAGAGCCGATGGCTCTAGAGCGAGCGCCCCTTCGGGGTTCCGTCTTATAAAGGTTGAGGATGTTTCTCGGCTCATTTGTATGACTACACTTCAGGACGCGTCGGGAAGCCTGACTTACCCCAGCACCACCACTCCACTTGTGGCGCCCGGCTCCAACAGTGAGGTCAATCGTCGTACCATTACCATCCCCTACCCGCTCGCCGACGACCCAGAAGAAATGTTGACCACTTCTGACACATCGTTAGCGCTTTTTGACTTCGTGATCTTTGAGCCGGCGCGAGTCGCT
>CAYODV010000048.1:0-4216 GCA_964402915.1 uncultured Candidatus Saccharibacteria bacterium | reverse complement strand
ACTATTATCAGCTGGCTCTGGCACGCCGTCGCCTACACCGCCATCGTCGGCTCAACTCTCGCCGTCGTCAGCTTCCTCTTCTTCCGCCCCGAACTAAATTACCTCAAAAATTATCTAAAAAGGAGTAACAAATGAACTATTGTTTATTGCTAGCCGGCGGCTCCGGCACTCGGATGGGTAACACCGGCGTTCCCAAACAATTTCTCACCCTTAAAGACAAGCCAATCATCATCCGCAGCCTACAGAATATTATTGACTGTAGCACTATCGAGAAAGTCATCATCGTCTGCAACAAAGATTACATTGCCTACTTGCATAATCTCCTTGCTGAGTATGATTTAGCCAACCGCGCCGAAATCGTTATAGGGGGGGGCAACCGCCTTCTTTCTACAATCAACGGAGTTAAATATATTGAAGAAAAATATAGCATACAAGATAACGACGTTTTTCTCGCTCACGACTCCGTTCGTATCTTCACTAGCCATCGCATCTTAAAAGAGAATATTCAAAAAGCTCACGAACACGGCGCAGCTACCACTATTTATTATCTCGAGGAAACCATACATAAAGCCAACAAAGATGGTTTACTTTTCAAAGCTTATCCCCGCGAAAATCGTTACACCGGCCAATCTCCACAAACCTTCAACATCAAAAAATTCCTCGCCTGTTTTAATAAACTTACAAACGAACAAAAAGAGACTTTCACTGATTTAGCCGAAGTTCTTTACGCGAACGACGAAAAAGTCGCCCCCGTCCTTGGCGAAAAAGACAACATCAAAATCACCACCCCCTTTGATCTTACTCTCGCCTCCCTCCGTCTAGACTAACTCCGACCTCGTCCTAGCCATCCTCGGCTTCGCCATCGTCACCTTCCTCTACCACCTCTCCGGCGCTATCACCCACCTCGCCGCCCTCCTCCTCGCCCTCATCCTCTCAATCTCCCTCAACCGCACTCTCCTATCCGGACTTTTCCACAAGTTCTACTGCAAACTCCCAAAGCTCCTTACCAACAAATAACCCCCCACCTAACCCCTCATCACCCCCCCTGCACACTATTGTCTAATCATCCGTTTTTTGATCATCGTCCTTATCGCTACTGCCATCACTATTATCGCTATCGTCGCCATCACCTTCGTCATCGTGTTTATCGCTCCCATCATTTTCACCATCCTCGTTGCCCCCTTTATTCCACCACGGTCTATCAAATCGATTAAATAAATCAATAATCCTTTTAATGTGCGACTCAAGTTCGTCTAACTTAGCTCTTTCGTATGAATTATCATCAAATACGCCATCTTTTTTAATTTTCGCAATTTCATCTAGAATCGCCTCGCATGAAGCCTTATCGAACGACAGGCCACAAACCGCTTTAAGTAAATAAATCGTCTCCTCAAAATCTTCGTTATCTTCTTTAGCCATTTCTTCAAACACTCGGTTTATTGCATCCTTGTCCTCCCCGTAAAAACCATAATTACCGCCAAACCTTCTATATCCATCCGTCAAACCAAAACCCCTCCGATATTTGCACCAGTCCACGATTTTCGAATACAGATTAGTCTTATCCTCCAAACGAATATATGTACGCCAATTGACGAACGTCAACAAATCAAACCAGACAGTTAGCTTAACCTTCGGGAATAGAAGATTTGTCAAATTAGCTAGATATATGCCATGCTCGTTCGATAGACCACGACGGAGCATTAGCTCTCGGACTTGTTCTCTGTACGCCATAATAAGCGTCCCTTTTATTGTTCTAGAGTCTTTAACAATAAAGCGCCCCCAAAAACCAGCATCCCAAGTCCACATGTCGTATGTGCTAAATCCGCTTTTTCTAAGTGCCTCAAAAACCTCTTGTAAAACAACCAACTCATATTCATCCGCATCTGATTCCTTAGATTCGCGCATCAGGGAGTCCTTCAAAGTCCTAAATAAAAGAAATCTTAGCATTTTTGCGTCATCATTATCCGCCGTCGCTAACGATGTAAGCTTATAGAACAAATCTCTAAGGCTGCCCAGCGGCGGCAAAACTTCATCATCTAAACTATATTTTGCAAGCTGCTTGAAATATGAAATAGAAAATGCTGTCATTCTTTCAAATATTGCACGGGGAACGAAATGAATTTTATCTATATTCCTCAGCAACACCATAGTCAATGCGTCTACTACTTCCCAATCCTTTTCCGACCCACACTTAATCTCTTCTAGTCTTTTTTCCAGCACTTCTAAAAACACATCGATTATACCAGTTTGATTTGATTTGGAGAAGTCGTCACCAGACAGTAAAAGCGACCAAACTTCTTGAATTTTTTCATCTCCTTTAAGGGACTTCAAATAATCTAAGCGTAGTTTCTGGCGATAAGTCATTTCGCGATCGTCTCCATCCCTAGAGCAAAACCATCTATACAAACGCACACCAATAACGATAAAATACAATAGCAAACAAAAAACTACCGATAGGTTCAAAATCTTGCATTCGAAAGCTAACGTCACAGAGGACAGTAAGGCTAATCCCACCAGCCACTTAAAACCAAATAACTTCTTTAGAATCAATTCTTTATCAAAAGGAAAAGCCCGTTCGTTCTTGTCCGCTAGAAAAATAGCAAAAGGAACTAAAATCGTAGCAATCAAAGCAAGTATCTCCATTGGGGCGGTATTCGAAAAATCCATTTTTTCACACAGCAACGCAAACGGATACGAAATCGATACACACATTAACAACGATAAAATGTTCATTCTTTCTCCCTTCTAGCCCAAGAATATCACACGCGTCGCAAGAACACAATATAGGTAAGCAACCATGGAAGAAATATTAACCTCATCCACCACCCCTATCCCGCCTCGCCACCCTAATTCTTCTCTCGAAAACTGGGACGAAATCGGTCTTTCAATCAGAAGTGCAAACGATATTATGTCGAAACTCGTTAAGATTGATAATCTGTCGGAGAAACCGGCAAAACAATTCGCGACAATATTCAATCATCTTTTTCCGAAAGACAAAATCGAATATCTCGAATAGGACAATAATCTACCATCAGAAAGGACAACACTCACTCCGAACTCCGTCATTCTCATAAAAACGCAAAAACACGATTCTCCAGCGCGTTCGCTGCGTTTATGCTGCCACGATCTATCAAAAGGGAATGTCGCCAATATCTAGCTTTGCGCTCATTGCATTGTCGTCGACATTAGCATCTTTGAATCTTACTTCATAATAATTCCAGAGAAACAATCCGATCGAAGCGACCATGTTAATTGAAAGCACAGCCCACAGGGGGTCATCAACAATAAAATCATCGGGCAATTTCCCATGCGTAAAGGTCTTATCGCTTCGAATATTGTCAATCTCTTTTATGATATTATCTATGCTTGAAGTAATACGAAAGATTTCTCCCGGTGCTCCAGACTTCTTATCTAATCCTAGTGCAGACAAAACACAAGAGATGCGCTTAGATAATCCGTCGTTCTTTTTCGTTTCAATCGAAAAACTTTTATCTCGCAATATCGCTTTTAATAGACTATCTAAAGCCGTCGCTGCCTCCATCACCGAATCCGCGGGATTAGCGTACGCGTCTTCAATGGCTTTATCGAACGCCATCTTTGCATTCTTATTGTTCTGCTCTAAGATTACCTTAAAATCTTTAGCGACAACTGGAATGAAACCGGGAGTCTCTACGCCTAAATCATTAGCTATCTTCAGCAGCCATTCGCCAGGCATTTTATTGAGCGTCTTATTTAAATCAATATTTGTTTCGTTTTCGTCTTTATAATATATGTGAAAATTCTCAGAATAACCGCTAAAATCAAATTCATCAGTGACGACATGAAACCGATCGATATAATTCTCCACAAAACGATACTTGCTGACTTTTGGGATTTCCCAAAGCCTAGCCTCGATTCTTTCGGCTAAATCCATCAAATACAACGGAGAAATCATTTCATTGTTCATTCTAAAATAATTATACCATACAGATAAGATATATATTATAGGCAATCTTCTCCGTCAACCTTCGCGAAACCCTACAAAAGGAAACTGCTCTACCAAACCATAAAAACATTAAAAATCCTCTTGCTAATACCCCAAGCATAGTATATTATATACACAGAACCTTCAAAATCGGTCGCCTAATAAGTCCCCCTAAGCGGCTAAGGCCGACCTGTAGACCGAGAGGTCTGTTGCTGGGAGGCGATGAGCCAAAGGCAGAACGCAGAAATGCTA
>CAYODV010000047.1:0-4298 GCA_964402915.1 uncultured Candidatus Saccharibacteria bacterium | reverse complement strand
ACTCTACACAAAAAGACCGGTTTTCCTCGCAGTTACCGGTCTTTTTCTAGGTGTTCTTCCCCTATTCTTCCCTAACGTATAAATATTTTATTCAGAAATAAAAAAGAGCCCTTCCTGGGCTTTGGTGGAGCTGCCGGATACTGCCTCCGGGTCCGAAAAATCACTGGGCACCATTCTACGTTCGTAGTCTTCTGTTTCGTCTCGGCATTACGCATAAAGCGGCAAAAGACCAAACTTCATGCTGCCATGACTAGGTTTTCATAGCCTCTCACGTCACTTAAAGGCTCCTAGCTGCGTTGTATGATAATCCTGCTTCTACGTAGCCTCAAAGCAGAACCAGCCTATAAAATTAAACTAGGCGTATGCAGGCATGTACATGACACGCTTTGCAGTAGTGTTTTCAGCACTTATTTAACCCTTACGGGGTTCAGTCGTAACGCTTGATACCTGTTAATAATCCGTCTAAGCTTTGTCAGCCCCAACTCCCTTCATTATACCACACTTCCCCTTAAAATGCTACCCCTTTTCTCTATTCCGCTTCTCCTTGCGATTTTAGCAAACGTCCTCTATTCTTAAATCATGATTGCGAAAACTTACTCTGCTATCCCTTACGGATACGACGGCCGCATCGTGGAGGTAGAAGGCGACATGAACAAAGGTCTCCCCGCCTTCAACATCGTCGGCATGGCCAACAAAACCATCTCCGAGGCTCGCGAACGCGTCAAAAGCGCCCTCGCTAACTCCGACTTCTCTTTCCCCGACAAAAAGGTCACCATCAACCTCGCCCCCGCTGACCTCTTAAAGGATGGTTCTTACCTCGACCTCCCCATCGCCCTCACCGTCATGGTTCTCTCTCGTCAGCTCACCGAAGAAGACTTAAAAGACAAACTCTTCGTCGGCGAACTCTCCCTCACCGGCGCCCTCCGCCCCGTTCACGGCATCATCAGCATCGTCGAAACCGCCCGCGCCGCCGGCCTCGCCGAAATCTACCTCCCCCTAGAAAACCTCTCCCAGGCCTCCCTCATCTCCGGCGTCAAGCTCATCGGCGTCAAAAACCTCCGCGAACTCTTCCTTCACCTCAAGGGCGAACACCCAATCATCAACCCTCCTCAAACTGTTGTGAAAAATACAAAAACAGATACCGAAGGCCCCCTTCTCGACCACATCCGTGGCCAAACCCTCGCCAAGCGCGCCCTCACCATCGCCATCGCCGGCCACCACAACCTCCTCATCTCCGGCCCTCCTGGCGCCGGCAAAACCCTCCTCGCTCGCGCCGCCTTGAGCCTTCTCCCTCCGCCCTCGCCCGAAGAACAAATCGCCATCACCAAGCTCCACTCCATCGCCGGCGAAGCCGACGGCATCGTCACCACTCGCCCCTTCCGCTCCCCGCACCACACCGCCTCGGCCGTCTCCATCATCGGCGGCGGCAATCACGCCACACCCGGCGAAATCTCCCTCGCCCACCTCGGCGTCCTCTTTCTCGACGAAATCCCCGAATTCCCCCGCTCTGTCCTCGAATCCCTCCGCCAACCGCTCGAAGACAAGAAAATCTCCATCTCCCGCGCCAGCTCCAAAACCACCTACCCCGCCGACTTCATGCTCATCGCCACCATGAACCCCTGCCCCTGCGGCTACCTCGGCGACCCCACCCACGAATGTACCTGCACTCAGACCCAAATCAACGCCTATCGCAAAAAACTCTCTGGCCCTCTCTTTGACCGCATTGACATGAACATCGACGTCGCCAAGGTCGAAAACTCCGACCTCCGTCAAGAACCCACGCTTAACCCTCAAAAGCCCACCGAACACAGTGTTGTAAAAAATAACATTTCAGAGGCCATCGCCCGCCAACGCGCCCGTTACGGTCGCTCCGACCTCTACAACTCTTCCCTCTCCTCCCACCAAGTCTCCACCCTCCTAAAGCTCACTCCCGCCGCTGAACAACTTTTGTCCTCCGCCTCAGAAAAGCTCAACCTCTCCGCCCGCTCCTACTTCAAAATCATCAAAGTCGCCCAGACCATCGCCGACCTCGCCGGCGCCGACCTCATCGACGCTCCCCACCTTTCTGAAGCCCTCAACTACCGCAAGCGCTAATCAGCTCTACCCCTTGATTTCGCAAAGCAAATTTGGTATAATTAAAAGATAAGGTTAACGAAGAAAGGATCACCCCCATTAGTAAAAACACACGCATAAGAATCAACGGAGAAATCCGCTACCCTGAAGTTCGCGTAATTGGATCTAATGGAGAGCAGCTCGGCATCATGTCGAGCCGTGACGCCCAACTTCTCGCTAGAGACGCTGGAGTTGACCTCGTGGAAATCGCCGCGAATGCCAACCCTCCCGTCGTCAAAATCATCGATTGGGGTAAATACCAATACCAAAAGATGAAAGAAGAAGCCAAAAACCGCAAAAAAGCCCGCGAAAAACAATCCGAGCTCAAAACGATGAAAATTGGCCTCAAAATCAGCGACAACGACCTTAACATCAAAGTCCGCAAAATCCGTGGCTTCCTCGACAACGGCGACCACGTCAAAATCATGATCGTCTTCCGCGGTCGTGAAATGGCGCACAAGGAAATGGGTCAGCAAATGCTCGACAAAGTCCTTGGTCTCCTCGAAGGCGAAGTCGTCCTCGAAGGCAAAGCCCAGTTCAGCGGACGCAACTTCTCGGTTGGAATTCGGAAGAAGTAATTTCCTACTTTCACGGTTCCCCGTTCGCACCTTGTGCCACCACCGGCACGCGAGCCTAAAAACCCGCAACCAATACCAAATCTAAACCTAAAGGAAACATTATGCCCAAACTCAAAACGCATAAAGGTACCGCCAAACGCGTCAAAATCTCCGGCTCTGGCAAAATCATCCGCGAACGCGCTTTCGGCAACCACATCCTCGCCAAAAAGTCGAAGGCCAGGAAACGCAACATGAAAACCGCTGCCGCCATCAACGGCAAAATCAAGAAAAACGTTAAGACCGCACTAGGAGTTTAAGTCATGAGAATCAAACGTGGCGTTCCTGCCCATGCCAAACACAAGAAAACCCTCGCTGCCGCCAAAGGCATGCAGCATTACCACACTCGTAGCTACCGCCTCGCCAAACAAGGCGTCATCAAGGCACTCCGCTACAGCTACCGCGACCGTCGCAACAAAAAGCGCGACCTCCGCGCCCTCTGGATCACCCGCATCAACAACGCTTCTCGCGAACTCGGCCTCTCTTACTCCCAGCTCATCGCTGGCATGAAGAAAAAAGGCATCAGCCTCGACCGCAAAGTCCTCGCTGACCTCGCCGTCAACAACCCGAAGGCTTTCGAAGCCATCGTTAACACCGTAAAGGAGAAATAACATGGCCATCTGCGAAATCACCGGCAAAGGTAAAATGTACGGCCACAACGTCTCTTTCTCTCAAAGAAAGACTCGCAAGGTCTTCAAACCCAACGTCTCGAAGCGCACGCTCGTCATCAACGGCCAAAAGGTCAAGGCCAACGTCTCGACCTCCGCGCTCCGCACGCTCAAGAAAAAAGGCCTCATCAAATAGCCGCCCAAAAATCTCCCCGCAAGGGGAGATTTTTTGATATTGAGCTCTCTTTAAGCCGGATTCTGTAGCTCTCTTTCAAGAGCCGATAATCATCTATCTAGACATCACATTACTATGATGCTCACGCGGTGAACGTGCGTCCCCGGACCAGGGCTTTTTAGCACTCCTTGCAGCAGGTAGGGTTTGCCTCCGACGCGTGTCGCCACGCATCGCTGTGAGCTCTTACCTCACTCTTTTCACCTTTACCAGTCTCGCCGGAATACCGACAAATCTGGAAGTATAAGTTTCTGTGGTACTTTCCCTATCCTCGCGGACGGTCGCTGTTAGCGACTACCTTGTCCTATGCTGTCCGGACTTTCCTCTTGAAGCAAGCCTCAAGCGATTATCTTTCAAGCTCCCGCTTATTTTATCACATCTCTGTCAAAATGTCTATCTATCGCCAGATTCGCTTCCCTGTCCGCCTCGCCGTTCAGCTCTCGCTTCACATGCACAAACGACACCGCCTCAAAACTCTCCGCCACCTTCCGCCGTATATCCGCATACACCGGCAACAAATCCCTATTCTTAATCTTATATATTCCGTTCATCTGATTTATCATCATCAAATTATCGCTCACAAACTTCACTCGCGTAAGCCCCAGCTCCGCTGCCTTCTCCACCCCCAGCCTCAGCGCATAATACTCCGCCATCCGGCTCGTCGCAAACCCCACAAACTCCCCACCTCTCGCCAGCTCCTCGCCATTTTCCCCCACAATCCGATACCCCACC
>CAYODV010000046.1:0-4396 GCA_964402915.1 uncultured Candidatus Saccharibacteria bacterium | reverse complement strand
ATCGGCGAAGACAACGCCGGCATCCTCGGCGCCTTCCTCGTCACCAAAGTCCAGCTCGCCGCCATGTCCCGCTCCGACATCCCCGACGTCAAAGACCGTCGCCCCTTCTACCTCTACGTCGACGAGTTCCAAAACTTCGCCACCGATTCCTTCGCCGTCATCCTCTCCGAGGCCCGCAAATACGGCCTCAACCTCACCGTCGCCAACCAATACATCGCCCAAATGACCGACTCTGTCCGCGACGCCGTCTTCGGCAACGTCGGCACCACCATCAGCTTCCGCGTCTCCGCTGACGACGCCCCGCTCCTCGTCAAACAATTTGAACCCACCTTCGAAGGCTCCGACCTCATCCAAATGGCCAACCGCAACTTCATCATCAGTATGATCATCAACGGCGAAAAAGTCCCCGCCTTCTCCGCCACCACCCTCTCCATCCCCACGCCCCCAGAGGACAACCTAGACGCCATCATCGCCTCCTCGCGCGAACAATACTCCCGCCCCCGCGCCGTCGTCGAAGACGAAATCCGCGAAACCATCGAAGCCAGCGAAAAATACAAAAAAGAACTCTCCGACTCTGGTCGCGCCGCCGGCGAACAGGGAACCATGAAATCCGACTTCACCGGCGCCACCTTCCAGTTCCAGTCCTCTAAAATCTCCGAATCAAAATCCTATAAACCCGAAGCCGCCGAAGAAAAATCCGCCCAAACCGTCCACAAAACCTCTTACGAAGACAACCGCACTCGTAAAAAGAACAAAAACCGAACAAAATCCAAACACGCCCAAACCCCCCAACAAGCCTTCCGCGACCTCAAACTCTCCCCTAACACCGCCGAAGAAAAATCCCGCCCCAGCCTCAAAGACCTCTCAAAGCTCATCGAAGAAAAAGAGCAGGAAATCGCCAACCAATCAAAAACCAACAGGGAATAACCCCTGTTCCCTGCCTATTGACTTTTTAAGCCGTTTGTGCTATAATTATAAATGAATTCTCGGTAGGGAAGGGGCAACTCCGGTTTTTGCACATCTCATTTTTTGAAAAGGAAGGTGGAATCATGATTCCGAAGGAAACGTTCGCATTTCTAGACTCCTCAATCGTCAATCTCTCGATTGACGGCGAAGACAACTACTTGATCTGGCCGCACGACGGCCTCGTCGACCCCATCGGCGCCAACATCCGCCTGGAACAGGAAATTAAAGATAAGGAAGCCAAAGCTCCCATTATCTACTTCACCGAAGACCGTTCCAACCTGGAAATGTTGGCCTTAGAAAACCGCTTCGCCAATCTCACCCTGGAAATCAGGGAACTGACCGAAATTTACCGCGCCAAATACCTGCGCTGGGTTGAAGCCAAGTTCTCCCTGAAACTTCTCTGGAAATTGCTTCTCTTCATCCTGGCCACGCTCATCGTCACCGGCAGCTTCTGCCTACTTAACGGCACAGAAGCCGCACCTCTGGGCGACCTCTTAAATTGGAACCTCATCTTTGGTTGTTTCCTGGGCATCGCCTGCGTCCTTACTCTCCTCTTAACAGGGGTAGCCAAGGCCAGCGCCGGCGCCGCCAGGGAAGACATCCTTGCGCTGATCGGCTTCTACTATAAGAACGTCGACTCGGCCAAAAATCATCACAACATCCTTCATGAGCACCCAATTCGCGGCGCCATAGCGGAACTACTTAGCCGTCCGCTACCATAATCCCTTCCTTACCACAGACCCCCAGTTGCCCGCTGGGGGTCTACTCATTCCAGGATTACACCGCCCGCACGTCAAGCCTACCACTACGAACACCGCCCCACTCACGCGCTATCACCGCCCCACTCTCCAACTCCGCCTCACATATTCGCCCGCATTTCTCCCGCCACATCAAATGTCGCACAATAACTCTTTTAAGACATTCCACTTATGCTTTTCGGACGATAAAGTAATCGTCCGAAAACCAAACCACCTCTGCCTATAGTTGCCATTTTACTAATCTCGCAAAACTTCAAAAGGCGAACTTCTGTTCTGTTTCTTGTCCAATTGCGCACAAGACCCGATAATTTTGACGACATTTTCCCCATACGAGCAAATCGATGGCCGGTGTTACCCGAATCGCATTTGCGAGGATTGGGAGAAAGATGTGTCAAAATTATAGGGTTCGCGGAGCACCTGGACAAAAACAGAACTGAAGCTCGCAGATCAAAGAGTGCCGACCGCAAGCCCTAAAGGCCGTCAGCCTCGCATTTTTCGCCTTTTGTTCGGGTTTTGGCCAACTTTCCCGAACAAACCGCCCATTTTCCCGAACACCCGCCCAAATCTCGCCAAATCCGCCAATTCCCCTCCTTCCCTCCCTTTCCTCGCACTCACTCACTCCCCACACAACTCTCCAAAAAACTTCAATTCCCAAATTTCATTTTCGCCTAGAACAAAAACCGAACAAAAGAGGGAAATAAATAGAATCGCGTATAGAGAAGCCGCAAAAGGATTTTTAGACAATAAAGAGCTGAGGCCAGCGGCTTCTCTACTTCCAGTACCCTTTCCTCTCCACCCTCACATCTATATATTCTACCGCCACTATTCCCCTCGCCTCCAAATACCTCATCATCCTCCCCGCATCCTCCGCGCTCACCGCCGGATTTCGATCCACCGTCACCTTCACCACCCCAGAAAATCCCTCAATCTCCACATCAATCTCTCGAATCTTATCCGCCGGCACCCGCGCCCGCACCACCTTATACCCCAGGGCCGCAAACTCCTCCTCCAGGTTCGCAATATACTCCTTCATCCTCGAACTCAGCCGCTGCTCCGGCTGCTCCGCCGCATCATTAAACACTCGCCCCGTCCGCTCGTCAATCACCTCCACGCTCGGCTCCTTCACGGTCACCGCCACCTCTTCCCGCTTCGACGCCCAAGCCAGCCACCCCTGAAACACCTTCACCGTTAAAAACCCTAAAGCCCCCGCTAAAACCACCACCGCAAGAACCGCCACCACCTTCCGCCGCCGTATCGCTCGCCGGACTCGTTCCCTCTCCGAATCCGCCTCTGGTCGTTCCCTCTTCGCCGCAATCGTCTTACCCGCCTGCATCTTACGCTACCCCCCTAGAACAAAAACCGAACAATTCCCTTCCCTGCCCCCTAAGGTCGCCAAACCTCATTCTCTCTCCCCCGCTCTAAGCACAATCTCCGCTAACTTCTTCGCCGAATCCGGCTTCGCCTCTTCCGCCAAACGCTTCGCCAGCTTCTCTCTCACCGACGGCCGGTTCGCTAGCTCCCTCACCTTCTCAAGTAGCATCGTCGGCTTCTTCATCATCGCCTCATCATCAATCACCCTCGCCGCCGAAAGCGCCTCTAATCTCTCCGCATTCTTCGTCTGATGCGCCCCCGGCAGCTCCCCAAAAGGCACCAAAATCACCGCCTTCTCTAGCGCAGCCAGCTCCGCAATCGTCGTCGCCCCCGCCCTAGAAATCACCACGTCCGCCGCTCCAAGTAGCTCCGCCATATTCGCATAAAACTCCCACATCCTAAACCCGCTTTTCAGCTTCCCGTCTTCCCAAACCTCATACTCCTCCTTCACTTCCACCATCTCCTCATAATGCGCCCGCCCCGCCACCAGCGCCACATCCACGGTCTTAAGAAGCGCCGGCAAAATCTCCTTCACAGCCGAATTAATATGTTCTGACCCCTGGCTCCCGCCCGTCACAACGAGCAGCGGCTTCCCCGACGTAAACCCAAACGCCTTCTTAAGCCCCGCCTCTTTCCGCTCGCTCACCTTCCTAAACTCCTCCGCAATCGGCGTCCCCGTCCACACCCACTTCTCACGCCCCGGCTTGTCATAGTCAAACCGCGCCCCCATCGCCACCACTTTCGCATGCTTCATCAAAATCCGGTTCGCCAGCCCCGGCGTCGCATCGCTCTCATGAATCACATACGGAATTTTCAGCCACCTCGCCACAATCCCCACCGGCAGCCCCACAAACCCGCCCTTCAAAAACACCACGTCCGGCCGCCGCGACTTCCGCACCAGCCTAAAAAAGCTCTGCACCACCCCCGCCAAAAACCCAAAAAACCCAACCAAATTCTTAAACACTAAATCCTTTAGCGTCACCCGCCAAAGTCTAAAATAATCCTTCAACTTCCACCCCGCATACCGCCTAAACTTCCCGCTCGCCACCCTCCGCACGTCCATATCAATATCTCCCTTCCCCAGCACCGTCAACTTCAGCACATTCTTATAATACTTCCTATCCGTCCAAAACTCGACCCGCGCTCGCGGATGTTGCACCAAAATCTCTCGCACCACCGCAATCGCCGGCGTAATATGCCCCCCGCTTCCACCCCCCACCACCAAAATCTTCATTTAGCTCCTCCTTCTCCGGTTACTCGCATTCTCTTCTAACCTCCCCTTCTTAAGATGACTACTAGAA
>CAYODV010000045.1:0-4490 GCA_964402915.1 uncultured Candidatus Saccharibacteria bacterium | reverse complement strand
TTCCCATCGTCGCCACCGACTGCCGTGGCAACCGCGACATCTGCCTCGCCACCAACAACCTCCTCTCCCCGCAAAATGACATAAATGCATTCGTCAACGCTATCCTTCGTTCCAGCAAAGTTCGTATCGCCCACCCTCTTCCAACCACCTACTCTTTAGCAAATGTCAAAGCCAAAATGTCCAAAATTTACAGCAAGAAAAAGCGCGTCCTTCACATTCTTGCTAGCAACAAATATTCCGGCGCTGAAAACGTCGCCTGTACCATCATTAAAAACCTCTCCGACAAATACGATTTCGCTTACTGCTCACCTCGCGGCCCCATTGAAGACATCCTAGAAAAACGCAATATTACATTCCTCCCGCTAAAAAAGCTAACCTACAAAAATCTCAAAAAGGCCATATCCTCCTATCACCCCGACATCATTCATGCCCACGACTTTAAAGCATCTCTTGCGGCAAGTTGTTTTTCTGGACAATGCGCCATAATTTCCCAAATACACAAAAATGATCCAGCGATGAAGAAAAATTCGCTAAAAAGCGTTCTTTTCCTCCTATCTTCAAAAAAATATTCAAAGATCATCGGCGTGTCCGATTCGATTATCGATGAATTTATCTTCTCCGACAAGATCAATAATAAATATGCTACAATTGCAAATTATGTTGACGAAAAAGTCATATTAAGAAAATCAAAAGAATTCTCGATCGGAAAGAAGTATGATTTATTTTTCTTCGGCCGACTATCAAACGAAAAAAATCCACTTGAATTCATTGAAATCGTAAAAACACTGAACAATCCTTTACTTCAATGCGTCATGATTGGTGATGGCCCTCTCCGGAATGAATGCGAAAACAAAATTATAAAATATCATCTCAAGAAAAACATTGACATGATTGGCTTCCAGCCAAACCCCTATCCATATATAGCCGCCTCCAAAATTGGTATTATGCCATCAAAGTTCGAGGGCTATGGTCTCACCGCCATAGAATCCACTATTCTCGGCAAACCTGTTCTAAACAGCGGCGTCGGTAACCTAGCCAACATCTTCTCGCACACGAACTCTATATGTAAAACAATCGAAGAGTATAACAAAAAAATAACTGCTTCTCAAGGTTTAGAATTGCCAAAGATTGACCATTTTACAAAGTCACACTATCGCACAAAGATCATGAACATATATAACTCAATAGGGAATATATAATGGCAAAACTCAGATTTCTATTAGTTTTCCTCATCGTGCTCTATAAAGGCATCATGTATTATCCATTCATCAACAACCATATCCTCTATTTATTGATAATAATTATTGCAGTCACCACAATAATAATCATATATCGAAAAAAATATAGCCATAGAAAATTTATACAAATCACAATACTGTTACTCATAGCCACAATTGCTGCATTCTTCGTACAAAGCGCTAATCTACTATTTCCAGTTGTGATACTTTTAATATTTGATAAAAGCGAATATAAAACCATAGCAAAATATTTCTTTATCAGTTTAGTTTTTGTCTTTTTGCTCACAATCATACTAAATTTAACCGACATCATTCCGAGCCACAACAGCTATCGTTGCGGAGAAATTCGTTACAGTTTAGGTTTTCCGTACCCAGGATTCATAGGTCTATACTCGTTCTTTATTTTTCTAAGCGCATTCATAGCCTTTGCTCACGAAAAACGCAATATGGTTCTGTCTCTACCCATTGCCTTGTTCTTATACAAGATATCACTGTCCAGAGCGGGCCTTATAGGATATTTGTGTTTACTAGTTATGGCCTTCCTTCCATCTAAACTAATTAAAACTAAAAAATTCAAAAACCTCGTAAAGCTCGCTTTTCCATTGTTAACAATAGTTATCGTGGCACTAACCTACGCATTCACACAGGGAGGATTAGTCGAACTCAATGAAGCCATGAGCGGAAGACTTCTGCACTACAGTCAGTATATAAAAACGGGTTTGCTTGTGCGACCATTCGGATCTAGCGCCATCGAAGGCTATACGATTGATAATTATTTCTTATACTTCTTTTACGATTATGGCTTCATAGGATATATCGCATGGCTTATTCTCAACCATAAATCTATAAATAATATGAATGATCCGAAGCTGCTATGCGCAATGTTGCCAATCTTTTTCTATGGCCTTTTTGACTCTAATGCCATCGTTACGAGTATAAATCCAATGATATCAATACAAGTATATTATTTCCTAGTGCGTCAAGACAAATTGTCAGTACAAAATATATCAAAAGAGGAAAACTCATGAAAATAATCACTCCCCAGGAACAAAAACAAATCATGCTCGATATGCTCGAGTTTGTTGACAAAATCTGTCGCAAAAACAACATCAAATATTCTCTTCTTGGCGGCTCCCTCATCGGTGCAATCCGTCACCAAGGCTACATCCCCTGGGACGACGACATTGATATTATCTTGACCAAAGAAAACTACGCCAAGCTCAAAACCATCCTCGACCAAGAAACAGGCCTCTACCAAACTCTCAAATTCGGTCACGGCGGCGAACGCTTCAGCTTTCTCAAGCTTATCGACACCAAAACTTGCGTCATAGAAAACAGCCAAGAAAAATTCGATCCAAACTACGGCATCTATATCGACATCTTCTGCTACAATTACGCACCAAATAGCGAACGTGCCCGCAAAAAATACTATAAAAAGCTGAAACTCCTTGTTAGTCTAACCGCACGTCATAGACTCGACTTCAAACATGACTCACTACCAAAAAACTTCCTTCGCTTCGGCAAAAACACAGTTTCTAAAATCCTCGGTTATAAGACCATCCACAAAATCTTCCAAAAAACTCTTAATCAATACCAAGACACCGACTACTTGATTTCCAACTGGCCACTCTACGGACCAAACAAAGAATTCCAACTCGCCAAAAACACCGAAGACTACATTGACGCCAAGTTCGAAAACCTCACCGTCATGATTTTCAAAAACTACGACGCCATTCTTCGCGCTACCTACGGTGACTACATGCAGCTCCCGCCCAAGTCAGAACGCAAACCTAGGCACGACATGAAGATGTGGTGGGGGGAAGAAAATGAATAAACTCAAAAGCAAAGTCACCCTCCTCAACACTCTCTCCACTCTCTTTTTGCAGTTCACTTTAATCGTTAATGGCTTCATCATCCCAAAGCTCATCCTCGACTCCTTCGGCTCCGAAGTCAACGGCCTTGTCGCCTCGCTTAATCAATTTTTGCAATACATCGCCCTCATAGAAGGCGGCATTACTGGCGTCATCACTGCTACGCTTTACAAGCCACTCGCAGAAGGGAGCAACAAAAAGCTCAGCGCCATCGTCGCTACCGCAAAAAAGTTTTATCAAAAAATCGGTCTCATATTTATTGTCTATACGTTGCTCCTCGCCATCATCTACCCTCTAGCTTTCAACACCGGTTTTAGCTTCTACTATGTTGCTTCGCTCGCCATCATTCTCAGCATCTATCTCCTCATTCAATATATGCTCTCCGCCAGTCTCAAGACCCTCCTTACTGCCGACAAAAAAATCTACCTCGTCTCGCTCACGCAGGCCTTCCTTCGCCTCGCGGAAATCATTCTTGCCATCCTCGCCATCAAAGTTTATCCCAACATTCATTTACTAAAGTTTCTCACCGGCGCCGTATTTATCATTCAGCCCATAGTCTATGCTCGCTATATCAAAAAACACTATCATCTAGATAAATCCGCCCAGGCCGACAATGCCCTCCTAAAAAGCCGGTGGGACGGCTTCGCCATCAACACTGCCGCCTTCATCCATAACAGCACCGACATCGCCGTCCTCACTATCTTCACCAATCTTGCCACTGTCTCTGTCTATAGCGTTTACGCGCTCGTCACTAACGGCATCAAAAACATCATCAACTCTCTCGTATCTTCACTTAATCCCACTCTCGGTCACGCCTATGCTCGCCGAAACTTCAAAGAACTCGCTCAAAAACTCGACCTCTACGAATACATCATTTTCATTCTTGTTTTCTTAATCTTCGGCGTCGCCACTCTTCTCATCACTCCATTCGTCGGGCTTTACACCGCCAACCTTTCCGATGCCAACTATTCTCAATCTCTTTTTGGCGTCCTTATTGTCATCTCCGAGGCTCTCTATCTCCTTAAATTTCCACACCTTAACCTTGCCTACTCCGCCAACAAATTCAAAGAAATCAGTAAGCCCGCCTTCATCGAAGCCGCCCTCAACATTGTCATCTCCGTTACCCTCGTCCCATTCCTCGGCCTCATCGGCGTCGCCATCGGTACCATTGTCGCCATGCTTTACCGCCTCATCTTCCACGTCTATTACACTTCCAAAATCATCCCCGGTCGCCATCAATGGATTTTCTACCGCAAGCTCCTCATTTTCGTCGCCGCCTCCACCATTGCCATCGCACTCTGCCTTCTCATCCCCACTCCAGAAGCCACTATTATCAGCTGGCTCTGGCACGCCGTCGCCTACACCGCCATCGTCGGCTCAA
>CAYODV010000044.1:0-4545 GCA_964402915.1 uncultured Candidatus Saccharibacteria bacterium | reverse complement strand
GCTCATGTCAACACTTTTTTTCATAAATTTTTTATGATTTTTGTGAAGTTTTCCACAGGAGGTTGAAGAGCGGGGAAGGGTTGATGTGTAAAAATTACAACAGTAATTTTGGAAGAAAATAACAGATAGAAAAAGCCAAAATGTTGTAAAAAATATATTAAAAAAGTTGAACAAATCTATTGCTTTTTACCCCAATATATGCTACGATGGGAGTGTCGAAAGACAAAAATAAACATTAAAAACAAAAGGAAACTTTACAATGAAATATAAATAAGACCAGGAGTTGGCGGCGCGAATAGGTAATTTCTAGCCATAAATTACACTCCGACTCGGAATTACCTAGAGCTTCGTCAACATAGAGCGAAGCGCGTTAGACTCGATGTTCGTTAGTACCTTACAAGACCAACAGAACGAACAAGGGAATAGCAAGGACTTTGCTCCACACTTGTGGAGCGGTCAAGTGATTAGAAGCGGGGATAAGGATTGCGGCCTATAGTAAGTTTAGTTTGCCGGATAATCCCCCCGCTGATAATCCATGTATGTACTTGTGGGGTAAACAATAGGCACTTAAGCGTAAGTGTGATACAATAAAAACATGCGTGGCAGGATTATTCCTATTCTCAGTATACTGGCTGTGTTTGGCTTACTGGTCATGATGAATTACACTACGCCGCCAGAAGCGGGCGTTTTAGGTGTTTTAGTATTTTTTACAATGATTTTTATGGCGCTGTTTGGACTGATGGTGGCGCTGGTAAAAATTTTTCAGAGGATACTAAAAGATAAGAACGGGAAGAATCGGGAGGTTTCCGAGAATAAGACATATATGTATGCGACGGTGCTGGCGTTTGGGCCGATTATTTTGTTGGTTTCGAGGTCGGCGAGTCTGATGACGGTGGGGCTGGTGGCGGTTTTTGTGTTTTTGAGTTGTTTTCTAATACACAAAAGGGCGTGAACGTGGTAAAATAAGCGTATGTATAATGAGTTTGCGGATGCGCTAGCGAGGGATAATGTGTCGCTCAAGAAAGAGATGGGGGAGGAGGGCCTGAAGGAGATTCAGAAGATTGAACGGGAGTTTGCGGACGACCCGTATATGTTGAATGTGAGGGTGCAGGATATGAGCGATACGTTGATTTTGAAGGCGTTTGGCAGAGTTCGGGAGGGGAAGCAGTGATGGATGGGACGACGGTATTTTTGATTTTAGGGGTGATGGCGCTGATTTTGATGGCGATTATCGTGAGGGTGGTGAAGGTGCGGCGTGCCAGAGAGGTGAAGGAGGCGGAGCGGGGGCTGAAGATGATGGCGCTGTTGATACATTTGCCGCCGACGACGGATGATATTCAGGGAGGGGGGAGAGATGAGCGGGACGTGGTGAACGAGGCGGTGAGTCAGGCGCAGGTGATGTATTCGATTATTGCCTCGACGCTGACGAAGGGGAAGAATGCGCGGCTGTTTGGGCAGAAGCACGTTTCTTTTGAGATTACGGCGTCAGGAGGGGAGATTAAGTATTATGCGGTGACGCCGGCGGTGCTGACAGAGACGGTGAAGCAGGCGATTATTTCGGCGTATCCGGCGGCGAGAGTGGAAGAGACGGAGCGAGAGAATATATTTTCGAAGACGGCGAAGCTTTCTGGGGTGGCGGGGGGCGAGTTGGTGTTGAAGAAGGAGTATGTTTACCCGATAGCGACGTATGAAGATACGAAGAGGGATGCGAGCGTGGCGCTCTTAAACACGATGTCGGCGCTGAAGGAAGGGGAGGGGTTGGGCGTGCAGGTGATGGTGCGGCCGAAAGATAACGAGTGGACAAAAAAGTCGGAGGCTTGGATAAAAAATGTGAAGGAAGGGAATAAAAAGTCGGTGACGACGGGTGGGGCGAACACATTTTTGAGCGGGATTGAACAAATTTTTAAGATTTTGTGGAAGCCGTTGGAGGCGCGCGAGGGGAGTGAGCGGCACGAAGAGGTGAAGGTGCTGACGAATATTGAGCAGGATGAGATTGGGGCGGTGGAGGCGAAGACGAAGTATGTGGCGTTTGAGACGCTGGTGAGGATTGTGGCGAGTAGCGAGCAGGGGAAGGCACGGGCGGAGGCGTTGGTGGGGGGTGTGGTGACGGCGTTTTCGCAGTTTGACTCGGCGCTTTATAATGGGTTTAAGTATGAGATAGCGAAGGACGAGCGGAAGCTGGCGAGAGATTATATATTTAGGGATTTTCCGCTGGCCAAGGTGAGCAATGTGCTGAATAGTGTGGAGCTCGCGAGTATATTCCATTTGCCGGAGCAGAATGCGATTCCGACGAGCCAGGTGATGCGGCAGCAGACGAAGCAGGTGGAAGGGCCGGCGAAGCTGGTGAGCGACGGGGTGTTGATTGGGGTGAACGAGTTTAGGGGGGAGAAGAAGGAGATTCGGCTGTCGGAGGAAGACCGGAGGCGGCATACTTATGTGATTGGGTCAACGGGGATGGGGAAGTCGAAGTTTTTGCGTAATATTGCTTATCAGGACATGCAGGAGGGGAGAGGGTTTGCGTTTATTGATCCGCACGGAGATGTGGCGGAGGAGCTGCTTTCGATGGTGCCGAAGGAGCGGATTGATGATGTGATTTATTTTGACCCAGGGGACATGGAGAATCCGATTGGGATGAATATGTTTGAGTTCCAGACGCCGGATCAGAAGGACTTTATTATTCAAGAGGGGATTAATATGCTTTATAGCCTGTATGACCCTGGGCATACGGGGATTTTTGGGCCGAGAGGGGAGCATATGTTCCGGAATGCGGCGCTTTTACTTATGAGCGACCCGAATGGGGCGAGTTTTATAGATATACCGCGGGTGTTTATTGATCCGGAGTTTGTGAAGGCAAAGCTAAAGTATGTGACGGACAGGCAGGTGTATGATTATTGGACGAAGGAGTTTCCGGCTTCGCAGAAGAGTAATGATGCGGGGGAGGTGACGACGTGGTTTGTGTCGAAGTGGGGACCGTTTATATCTAATACGATGATGAAGAATGTGCTGGGGCAGACGAAGAGCGGGTTTAATATTCGTGAAGTGATGGACAATAATAAGATTTTGCTGGTGAATCTGTCGAAGGGGAAGATGGGGGAGCTGAACTCGAAGCTACTAGGGATGATTTTTGTGATGAAGTTTCAGGCGGCGGCGATGAGCCGGGTGGATTTGCCGGAAGATGAGCGGAAGGATTTTTGTTTGTTTGTGGACGAGTTTCAGAACTTTTCGACGGATAGTTTTGAGAGTATTTTGTCGGAGGCGAGGAAGTTTAGGCTGAATCTTATAGTGGCGAACCAGTTTATGACGCAGCTGACCGACAAGATTCGCGAGGGGGTGTTGGGGAACGTGGGGACGATTATTGCGGGGCGGCTGGGGGTGACGGATGCGGAGCTGATTGAGAAGGTGTTTGCGCCGACGTTTACGGCGGAGGATTTGCATAAGACGCCGAACTATCATGCGATTGCGACGGTGATGATGTATGGGATGCCGAGTACGCCGTTTACGATGACGTGGCCGGTTTTGGGGAAAGAGAGCCCAGAGGTGCTTCAGAGCCTTAAGACTTATTCGGCGGCGAAGTACGGACGGCCGCGGGCGGAGGTGAGCCGAGAGATTGACCAGAGGTTGGCGGCGAGCAATAAAGAGGGGAAAGTGAAGAAAGTGGAGGCGCCAGAGGTGAAAAAGGAGCGGGTGTTTGCGACGACGGGGAAGGAGGAGCGAGAGGAGAACTTTTTGGAGGCGTGGATGAGGAAGAAGAGTGAGCTGGAAAAAGGGCCGGAGAAAACGCCGGAGAAGGTCGAGAAAACAGAGGTGAAGCCGGTGATTAGAGCGCGGGAGGAATCTGCGCAAAAAGCGGGCAGGAAGACGGGTGGTGATTTTTGGGAAGCGGACGACAAAATAAGCTTAAGGTCTTGATATTTTGAGAGAGAACAGATATAATAGGGGAAGTTATTTTTAAGACAGAGGTAATTGATATGCCAAAGGCACAGGAATATGATTCGTCAGAGATTAGGGTTCTAGAAGGGCTAGAGCCGGTGCGGATTCGTCCGGGCATGTATATTGGTTCGACGGGGTATGATGGGCTACATCATTTGATTAAGGAGATTGCAGATAACTCGATTGATGAGGCGATTGCGGGGTTTGCGAATAAGATTACGATTACGATTTTGAGCGACGGGGGCGTGCGGGTGGATGATAACGGGCGGGGGATTCCGGTAGATAAGCACCCGAAGACGGGGCTGTCGACGCTGGAAACGGTTTTGACGGTGCTACATGCGGGTGGTAAGTTTGGCGATGGGGGGTATAAGGTGTCGTCGGGCTTACACGGCGTGGGGTCGAGTGTGGTGAATGCGCTGTCAACGAAGATGATTGCTGAGGTGTATAGAGATGGGAAGACGCACCATGTGGAGTTTGAGGTGGGGAAGACTTCGAAGCCGTTTACGGTGACCGCCGGTTGTCCGAGAGAGCATGGAACTTCGATTACGTTTTATCCCGATCCGACGATTTTTAAGGAGACGACGACGTTTGATTATGATTGGGTGTCGAATTATG
>CAYODV010000043.1:0-4635 GCA_964402915.1 uncultured Candidatus Saccharibacteria bacterium | reverse complement strand
GCAATTCTTGCCATGCTTAACCCTGCCTTTGCTTATTTTTAGGTTTTTTCTTGTTGATGACACGAAGGACGCCTTTGCGGCGGACAAAAATGTCATCTGGGGAGATTTTTTTAACACTGGCGCGTACCTTCATAGTGTAAAAAATTCCTTGTTTAAGGTTTATATATGTAATTCTCGCCTCGTGAAAAGCGAGTTACCGGCGGAAGCTGATTCTACCCTTTGTAAGATCGTAAGGGGTTAACTCAACGTCGACCGTATCACCTGGCACAAGGCGAATAAAGTTTTTGCGCATTTTACCGCTCATGTGCGCGATGATAATATGGCCATTCTCAAGTTCTACCCGAAATTGGGCATTAGGCAACGCCTCAACGACCTTGCCTGTGAGTTTAATCACTTCCTTTTGACTAGCCATAAATTACCATAATATAATAGCAGACTATATAGAAATAGTCAACAGCGATTTTGCCGGATCTCGGTCGTAACCTCCGATACGCCGGCAAGAATCGCTGTTTCCTATTTCTCCAATACTGCCCTGGTAAACTGTCTGCTCAAATACGTTTGTTGGACGCTGGACCATTCGCCGACGCAAGAGATGAGGGTGAGGGCTTCGGTGCCGGGCACGGGAGAGGTGAAGGCGGTGACCATGTAGTCGTCGGCTTCGGAGAGGGGGACGGTTTTGTTTTCGACGACTTTGTAAGTGAAGATGGCGCCGTCGCCGCGTTCGAGAGTGATGAGGTCGCCAGCGTAAAGTTGGTCAAGGTGTTTGAAGACGCCTTCGATGTTGGGGCCGCCGTTGTGACCGTCGATGACGATGACGCCGCCGTAGCCAGGGCGAGCGGACTGGGTGTACCAGCCGACGTCGAAGATGTTGCCGGGAGTGTCGAGTTCACCGCTGTCGTTGACACCCATGGGGAGGACGCGGGCGTTTTTGATGCCGAGTTTTTCGATGGAGAGGTAGCGGGGGCGGTCGGCGGCGACGGTGTATTCGGCGCGCTGCTCGACGGTGACTTCGGTTTCGTCAACTTCTGGAGCTTCGGTGACGGTTTCCGCGGCGGAGCGGGGTGAGCCTTCTTTTTCTTTGTAATAATTATATTCCCAGATGGCGGTGCGGGCGAAGAAGAAAGTGAGAACGAAGACGACGAGGCCGAGGACGATGCGGCTGAAGATTTTACGAGAGCGGTCGAGGTCGAGTGTGGCGCCTTCGGCGGAAGCTTCGAGCTTGGGCGGGTTGGAGCCGAGAGAGGTTGCGGGTTTTTTAGTGGTTTTAGGGCGTTTGGACTTAGGCGCCGGTTTGGTTTTTGGAGTTTTAGTTTCGTTTTTCATGCCACCCTTTCAAGGTTATTTTTTAGCTTTCAAAAGTTTTAAGGATTTTTTGCGCTTTGTGGGTTTTCCGTAGTCGTCGTAAGTGACCATGAGAGCGCGGGAGTCAAGAGCGCGGAGGTTTTCGAGGGAGATGGTGACGATGAGGAGAAGACCGGTGCCGGAGAGGGAGAGGCCGGCAGGAGAGCCTTCAAAGACGATGAAGATGTAGTCGGTGATGAAGGGGAGCATGGCGATGAGGCCGAGGGAGAGGGCGCCGAAGAGGTTGAGGCGTTTGACGATTTTTTCGAGGTAGTCAGCGGTCTTTAGGCCGGGGCGGACGCCTTCAATGAAGCCACCTTGTTTTTGGAGGTTGTCGGCGATTTCTTTGCTGTTGAAGTTGACACTGGAGTAGAAGTAGGTGAACATGAAGATGAGGAGGAAGAGGGCGGCGGGGTAAATGAACCATTGCCAAGTGATGCCGAGGGGGTAAAGTTCGGCGAAGTTAGAGGCGTTTGGTGCGGTGAAGATGGCGACGAGCTTTTGGGCGAAGACGGAGTCGGCGTTGCTACTTAAAATGACCTGGCCGATGAGGGCGGGAAGGGAGAGGAAGGCGGTGGCGAAGATGACGGGGATGACGCCGGCGGAGATAAGTTTTAAGGGGAGGATGGAGCGAATGTCACCGTAGGCGGAGTTGCCGTGGACGCGTTTGGCGTAGTTGATGGTGAGGATGCGCTGGGCCTCGTTGAGTTTAGTGAGGAAGTAAATGACGATGACGACAGCGATAACAAAGCCGATGGTAATCCAGAAGGCGGTGGGGTTGACGGGGAGGTTGAACCAGCCGAAGAGGGAGAGGGTGCCGGCTGAAGTGTCAGCGAGGCGAGCCTGGAGCGTGGCGATGGTTTGGGGGAGGGAGGAGACGATGGAAGCGAAGATGAGGAGGGAGATGCCGTTGCCGATTCCCTGTTCGGTCATGAGTTCACCGAGCCACATGAGAAGGATGGAGCCAGCGACCATGGCGGTGATGGCGATGATCCATTGGAGGGTGGTGAGTTCGGGAGTGATGGCGGTGGCGGAGGCGAGGACGTTTTGGTTTAAGATGTAGATGTAGGCGATGGACTGGACGATGGCGAGGGGGATGGTGAGGATGCGTGTCCACTGGTTGATTTTTCTACGGCCGACTTCGCCATCTTCGGAGATTTCTTCGAGAGAGGGGATGGCTTTAGTGAGGAGCTGGATGACGATGGAGGCGGTGATGTAGGGGGAGATGCCGACGAGAATGATGGAAAAGTTGGTGAGGCCGCCGCCGGAAATCATGTTGATGAAGGAGCCGAAGCTGGAGGATTCGATGAGGTTATGAACGGCTTCGCGGAAGGTGGAGACTTCGCCGAGAGGGAGAGGGACGTGAGCCAAGAAGCGGTAAACGAACAAAATGCCGACGATAATCAAGAGTTTTTTCAGCATGTCTTTGTTCTTTAGGGATTTAAAAATGGTTTTGAAATGCATGGGAACCTCAACTAGAATTTACTCTTTCTATAATACCACAAAAATAGATATAAAAAAAGAGTAATAAATTAAATAAAAAATAACCCCAGGGCTTGTGGTCGGAAGTCTGTTTTGGGGGTCCGCTCCTCGCGAAAGGCGACAGACTATCGTCTGTCGCTCTTCCGCTGGCCGCTTAGGCCATGTCTTTAGTCCCCCAAACCAGACCTTCCTCCCCGCGCCTGGTGGTTATTTTTCTTCTTTCTTGCTTCTCATTGGGACGGGGACTTTTTTGAAGTCGCCGCCGGCCTTTTTCAAGGCTTCAATTGCGGATTTGCTGGCGAATTGGGTTTCCAAAGTGATTTTGGACTTGAGTTCGCCACGGGAGATGACTTTGACCTTGACGTAAGGGCTGGAAATGTAGCTCTTTTCGGCGAGGACGAAGTTGTCAACGTTGCCTTTGAGGTCGTTTAGTACGTCAGTGTAAACGATTTCAGCCTTGGCGTGGAGGGTTTTGAAGCCCTTGAGCTTTGGGATGGCCTGCATGATGGCGCGTTGACCGCCCATGAAGCCGGTCGGCATCTTGCGGTGGCCGGTGCGGGCTTTTTGACCCTTGGTGCCACGGCCGGCGGTTTTGCCTTGGCCGGCGGAGATGCCGCGACCCTTGCGGGTCGGGCGGGTGTTTTTATAGACTTCGAGTTCGTTGTATTTCATTATTTGGTCTCCTTTTTGGCCGCAGGTTTCTTAGCGGTGGTCTTTTTAGGAGCGGCTTTCTTAACAGCGGTCTTCTTGGCCGGAGCTTTTTTGGTAGCTGCGGGTTTTTTCTCGGCTTTAGGTTCAGCTTTCTTTTCCGTCTTTGGTTCAGAGGCGCGAAGAGTGGTGGTAGTCCATTCTTTGCGCGGAGTCTGCTGGCGGAGGCCTTCGAGGACGGCGTAAGCGATGTTAACTTTGTTCGTGGAGCCGAGGCTCTTAGAAATCAAGTTTTTGACACCAGTGAGGCCGATGATCGAGCGGACCACGCCGCCGGCGATGATACCTGTACCAGGGGCGGCCGGTTTCATGAGGACGTCGGCGCCGGTGACTTTGACTTCAACTTCGTGGCAGAGAGTTTCGCCGTCGAGGTTGAAGGTAATCATGTTTTTCTTGGCTTTAGTGGTGGCCTTTTGGACAGCGGCAGTGACGTCGTTACCTTTAGCGACGGCGACGCCGATTTTGTTTTTGTGGTTGCCAACGGCGACAAGGGCCTTGAAGCGCATGCGGCGACCACCGGCGACGGTGCGGGAGACGCGGTCGATTTGGATGGTGGTTTCGTCAAATTCCTTTGGCGCGTCACTGATGCGGCCGTTGCGGTCGCGGCGGCCACGGCGATCCATGCGGCGGCCGGAGATGTCGCGAGTTTGCTTGGTCGCGGCGGTTTTGTCGCTCATTTTGAGCGTGCCGCTCATGTTGACGACTTTGGCTTGTTTATCGTTAGATTCGGGCATAATTAAAACTCCAATCCTTCTTTTCTGGCGGCGTCAGCGAGAGCGGACATGCGACCAGCGTAAAGTTTAGAACCGCGGTCAAAGACGGCTTTTTTGATGCCGGCTTTTTTGGCCTTTTTGCCGAGTTCTTCGCCGATTTTGGCGCAGAGTTCGGTTTTGGTGCCTTTAAGCTTGGCTCCGACGGAGGTGGCATAGGCGAGCGTGGCGCCTTTGTCGTCGTCGATGAGCTGTGCGGTGATGTGCTTGTTAGAAATGTTGACGCTTAAGCGCGGGCGCTCGGCGGTGCCGTGGATTTTAGCGCGGGTGCGGTTAGCGCGGAAAATAGCTTTCATATTATTTCTTTCCTGCCTTTCCGGCCTTGCGGAGAATG
>CAYODV010000042.1:0-4646 GCA_964402915.1 uncultured Candidatus Saccharibacteria bacterium | reverse complement strand
CTCGTTTGGCTCATAACCAAAAGGTCGTTGGTTCAAATCCAACCCCCACAACCAGGACTTCTCTAAGAGCCTTGAAATGACGGTATTGCCCCCCCAATACCGTCATTCCAGGGCTTTTTTGTTATTTATTACCGAATTGCCACCGATTTTAGCGGTGGGCAAATTTCAGCTTCAACTCATCCTTATATTGGAAAGCGATATAACCCAATCCCGCCACTACCACTGTCGCAATCGCCCAGATTGCCGTCAGCTCGGTTTTTTCCTCAAAAGTCTCCGCTTCGATAGGATATTCGGCACCGGTGTTTGCCACAATTTTGCGGCATCTATTAGTTTCCGGATTTCTTTCATAGCCTTCAGCGCACGGCTTTAGCTCAGTGCTGGCCGTCGTTGCATAGCTCTTGCACCTGCCGGTGAGTGGGTTGCGATATTTTCCAGCCGGGCAAGCGGCTAAGGTTGTCGCCGTCGCAATTGATGTGTCGTTGACGCAATTTCCGGTCTCAAGATTAATCACTTTCCCAACTGGACAAGTTTTGAACTGTTGATAGTTATTGTTCGCACCTGGCGTGGGGCTATAAGTTTGCTTCCAGTTTTTGCTACCGTCACTATTGTAGCCCATCAATGCCAGGCTCACGCCCTTTTTCTGACCACTATAATAAGCCATCGAATCAACTGTTTCGCCATCAACATCCGTCAAAGTAAGCTTGTTTGAAGAAGTCGGGTTTTTAGTCATAGTCAGCCCCCACTCTGTCGTTGGATAAACCGCCGTGTAGCTAGAGGCCGGCACTACTCCTCCCAGGCCATATTTTTTACCTTTATAACCGAGTAAACAACCTTCAAGATTCGCTTCCTCGTCGCCAGCATTGTATAGTTCAATAAATTGTTCAGAGCTAGAAGTCTCATAATAAGTAAACAGCTCCGAGAACTCAAGATTGCGGCATTGAGGTTCTGGAACCTCCTCCACCGGCGCCGTGTTTTCTAGACCCGGCTTCAGCGGGTCGAAAGTCGGTAGATAGTCAGCATGGTGCTCAAACTCGCCCAACTCTTCTTCGGTGATGGCGCGTACTAAAGTCGTGGGTTTTTTACTGTTAAACGCGGCGTAGCACCCAACTTCTTTTAGCCCCCAGCATAGCGAATCAAGTTCTTCATCACCCCGCTTGAGTTTTAGCCGGCCGGCACTTTGTGACATATTTCTTGTATAAGTCAAATCGGCCACATCTTCAGGCTTTTCGGCTTCTTTGACGATATCTGAATTTGCCAGCCTCAAAAGGAGAGACTCGCCGACCATTTCGTAACCGTCAGTGAAATCAAGCACAGTATACTCAGTCCCTGACGAAGTTTCATAAATTACCGTAAGGCCGGCGAGCGAAATTGATGTGTCGGAGAGTCGTTTTAGTTCAAAAAACTCTCCTATAACTGGGTCGGAAAACCCAGGGTTATAACTTAAAAATGCCACTTTAGCAGAATTTTCTTCTCCATCGAGTTCTTCATCTTCAGCTTCCTCTCCACTTTCGCCCACCTTCTCTTCGGATATCTCTGTCGTATCATCGTCCGTCGCTGGAGTCAGCGGTTCAAGTGCAAACGCGGTGCTCGTCGGTAATTGTATCCCTACCGTCAGGATGATACTTAAGCCTATATAGATATACCTCAACTTTTTCATGCCCCCAGTCTAGCACGCCAAGTATTTTCACCGCAAGCATGAGTTTTATTTTTTATGACGCTTGTGTTATAATAACGGTATATGGAGGTTTATGTCTCTCTCGGTATCGTCATCCTCAGCGGCCTTATTGCGGCCTCTTTACAGTTGCCACTCGGCGCACTTCTCTTGCTCTATCATGCGTCACTTGGTAAAAACATCCGCAAAAAAACTAAAAAACTTGCTTCGTCTTTTATTTCCGGCGTCACGCTCATGAACTTTCTTTTGCTCGGCACAGCAATCTTCCTAGTATCCGTGCTCACGGCCACCGGCACGCTTCCGCACCTTCTTCACGTTATTTTGTTTGGGATTCTGGTCTTTCTTGGCATTATTGCCTGGTTTTTCTATTACAAACGCAAAGGCTCGACCGAACTCTGGCTGCCCCGTCGCCTCGCGCGTTTTATCGACGTTCGCGCAAGGGAAACCAACGACCTTTCTGAAGCGTTCTCGCTTGGTCTTCTGATACCGCTTTCGGAAATTATTTTCTCGCTTCCACTGCTCATTCTCTCCGCCGACGCCATCCTTCGCCTCGATACGCTTTACCAAGCGCTCGGCCTGGTTATCTTTACGATTTTTGGAACTTTACCACTGTTAATTTTGCGTCTGTTTATTCGCAAAGGTCGTAACATCGCCGACGTTCAACGCTGGCGGCTCAAAAACAAATCCTTCTTCCGCTTCTTCACCGGTGCCGGATTCCTCATTTTGGCGGCCTTCCTATTTGCTTTCGTCATTTTGAAAGGAACCCAGTAATGTCCGAACAATTATTTTCCCCCGAAGAACTTACTTCCGTGCTAAAATCCGAATCTCGTTCTTTAGGCTTACCAGAAAGCTCCACCGAACCGATTATCGAGCGCGTTTTGCATGCCGTGTTGGTTTGGTTGGAAAAACGCGATATAATAACCAGAAGCGATTTAGAAAGGGTCGTTGGCCTAGAGCTCGATAAATATTCTCCCGATCTTGCCCTCGTTTATCGTAATCGTGGCAAAGTGATTTAATATGAGCAAAAAGTTTGATTATGATTTGATAGTTTTAGGTTCCGGACCGGCCGGTGCCAGCGCGGCGCTATTTGCGGCCAAATCCGGCGCTAAAGTCGCCATCGTAGAAAATGACAAATGGGGTGGCTCCTCCCTAAACTATTCCGATGTTCCGGCTCGCGCCTTGTTTGAGTTTTCACATCTTTATCATGAATCTTTGCGCGGTTCCCGCTTTGGCATTTCTTCATCTAGTCTTCGTTATAATTATCCAACGGTGCAAAATTGGAAATTACTCGCCACGCGTCGCGCTGGCGCCGGTTCCAAAAAGCAGTTCGAAGAAGCCAAAATTGCCTGCCTCTCCGGCTTCGCGTCGTTCCTCTCTCCTTATGAAATCGCCCTCAAAAACCGCATTGTCTCCGCGCCGAAGTTTATTCTCGCTACAGGCGCCAAACTCAACTCTGGCGACATCTCTGGTATTGAATCCACCACTTGTTTCACGCCTGCCGAAGCTTTGGCTTTGCCGCGCGTACCAAAATCGGTCTTCGTGGTGGGCGCTGGCAGTACTGGCACTGAACTTGCAAACTATTTCGCTGAGCTCGGCGCACAGGTTGTGCTAGGCGAGCTCGCTGGGCGCATCCTGCCTCGCGAGGATGAAGAAGTCGGACAACTTCTGGCCCAGTATTTCGAAAACTCTCTCCATATTAAAGTCCTCACTCAATCCCGTGTAGTTGCCGTACAAAAATCTCCGACTAAACCCAATTTCCAAAAAGTTATCTTCCGTCGCGGCGGTCAAGAAAAATCCGTTGAAGTCGCTGCAATTGTGTTAGCCACCGGAGCTAAACCAGTCACTAACTTAAGTCTAGAAAATGCCGGCGTTGTTTATAATAACGACGGTATTGTTGTGGACGATTTTCTCAAGACCTCTCTCAAACACATTTATGCTGCTGGCGATTGTATCGGCGGGGAATCTTCTCCCGAACGCGCCGCCTACGAGGGCGCTCTCGCTGCCTCCAACGCTGTCGGTAAAACTAAGAATCTCAGAAATTATGAGGGCTTCATCCGCCTCACCGACACTCTCCCTGCCGTCGCCACCACCGGCCTCACGGAAGACGATTGCATTAGAAAAAATATCACCTGCAAAAAAGCCGTGTTGCCGCTTTCCTCCGTTTCCGCGTCTAATACCACCGATTTTCGCTATGGATTTGTCAAAATCCTCGCCGACCCGAAAGATAAACTTCTCGGCGCCACCGTTGTCTGCCCCAATGCCGAACTCGTAATTCAGGAAGTTGCTACGGCCGTCCGGCACAAATTCACTATCACGCAACTGGCCTCAACACCTCACATTGCTTCCTCTTGGTCGGAACTTGTTCATATCGCCGCGCGGAAGCTTGCCAAATAGCTTGAATAAAACGCAATTTTATGCTACATTTAAGTCAAATACTATTACATTAATCAAAGGATTAAAAATGTATACTTATTCATACAACTACCCAATGACCACCTCGACTGCGAGCGCAGGGATCTTCGCCGGTTTCTTCGGCTTCTTCTTCCTCCTCTGCATCATCGCCTGGGCTGTTCTCGTCATTGTCGCCGAGTGGAAAATCTTCAAAAAAGCTGGCAAAGAGGGCTGGAAATCTCTCATCCCAATCTACAACGCTTACACCATGCTTCAAATCTTGAACATGGAACCAATGCTCTGCTTCCTCACGATTATCCCCGGTGCGAACTTTATGCTCAGCATCGTCATGAGTGTTAAGCTCGCTAAGTCCTTCGGTAAAGGTACCGGCTTTGCTGTCGGCCTCATTCTCCTTGAGCCAATCTTTGAGATGATTCTTGCCTTCGGCGATGCGAAGTACAAGCAACTCCCGTCTTCGAAATAATCATTCATTTCGGCAACAACCCAAAAATCCCCGCCTCACCGCGGGGTATTTTTGTTGCGCTGCAACAGAATCCCCCAACCCTGTCATGAATGGACTCAA
>CAYODV010000041.1:0-4697 GCA_964402915.1 uncultured Candidatus Saccharibacteria bacterium | reverse complement strand
ACGTCATTCCACTGGTCAGCCGAGAAAGCCCTGTAGGTCTTTCTCGGTGACGTCATGGATATACGTCTCCTCGGTCTTAGGTGAAGGGTTACGACCTCGACGAAAAACATTCTCCCCGCGCCTGAAGACAATCATCAAAGCTCAAGTTGTTAAAGAGCGGGGCGGGTTAGTCGCGGGCGACGCAGCGAATAGAAAGGCCAGAAGCTTTATCATAGTAATTACTAGCATACGCTATATAAGAGCCATAGAATGTAAGATCGTACGCGGTAGTATCGCTCCTTATGTTTGACGTCCAATATCTTCCACCGTAATCCATTCTGCCGGTTTCCGAGCGATAAGCTCCGTTCTTCGTCAACCCTATCGGAAGAGCCATCGCTGAGGTCTCATTTGTGACACTATACGATGAGATCAGTAGCGCTCTCCAGCTTTTATTCCCCGTGGCCGCTGCCGGTGTTGTCCAGTTTTTTGGGCAAATTGAGTGCATAGCTTTACCACTCGCGTCTGAGGCACTAACACTGCTGGCAGATTGCGCATAATAATTATAGTAGTAATCGCCACTTTCGCTTTTATAGCTTCTCCATGTATTTATTTCTTCTGTGGTCGGATTATTTGTCTCGGAAGACCAGATTACTCCTAGCTCCGTTTGAGTATCTCTGTCTGGCACTACATTGTCGGCTATATCTGTATTAGCCGGAGAGAGCACCTCTCCTTTTGTAAGCTCCAGGCTTAGGTTATTTATCATCCAGCAGTTGTCATCTGCTAATCTGCGGATGCGATAGTTTTTGCTGTCACGATTATCGGTGAGAGTGAAGGTGGAGATGTCAAGCGTGTCGATGCCAGCGGCGAGGAGGGGGTTGCCGTTATAAGCAATTGTTTCTTCTCCGGTTTCTGGGTCAGTGGTGGTAGTCTTTTGTTCGCCAAGATAGTCGTAGATTCGAGCGTCTTCACCTACTCCTGTTCCCCACATATTTGTGTTCTTACAGATGTTGCCGGTCATCTCCTGCATCTCCGTGATGTAGGTTTCTCCGCCGTTAGTGCTGGTGCGTTTGGATTGGAGACCAGCGTAAACGACGGCGGGAGTGTCGGTGGAATTTTCTGTGTAGTGACTGACGTAGTCGATAGTTCTTCCCATGGTAGTAGCACGGACCCAGAAGTCATATTCACCAGTTACGCCAGAACATGTGTCACCTTCTTCGGCGGCGTCGCCATTGGCTTGGCAAGTGCTATTGTCACCGGCAATAGTAATAGTGTCTGGCGAGGTGCCGGAGGCGACCGTGCCAATGGTTGGTATGTTACAGGTGATTGTGGCGGTAGTGGCGTTACCGTCAACCAAATTAGAGCTCGTGACGTTGTTTACGGTACATTCATTGTAGTTACTTGTGGTGAGGCTAGAGACAGAGTAGCTATTACCGGCGAAGACGGAGTGGGGGACGAGGTAGACTTTGACGTTGCTAGTGTTAAGAGGCTCGCTCGTAGTGGCAAGATCAATCTTCAAGGTTTCTTCGGTGCCGCTAGTGACATATTCGGTGCTACGACTCATGTTGTTGCTGGCGGTGTCGAGGTCGGTTGTGGATGCCATAGCGGTGTAGAGAACTTCTGTCTGGTAGGTGCCAGCCATGACGTCGGTGTCGACCATGACAGAATAATATATGTCAAAAGTGTCGCCACTAGTGAAGCGGGATGCGTTACTATTCTTGTAGATTTGTTGAGCATTAGCATAGAGCGGGACGGCAGCCCAAGTGCCAGTATTGTAAAAAGCGGAGCCTGTGCCGGTCTTAGTCAGGTTGTCATAGAACGAGGTGCCGGCGAGATTGCCATCGTAGGATGCGTAGGTTGCCGAGGAGGAGAAGTCGGCACCCGTAATACTAGTCCCTGGGACGGCATAGCCCCAGCCTGTTCTAGTAAATGATTGCGTATCATTGAAGGTGGCTTGATTCGTGCCATCGGAAATAGCGGCGATGGTTTGGTCGGAATCTGAGGCGGTAATCTCGAGAGCGTTAGTAGTGGCAGTAGTGCCAGTAGAAAGATAAACCGCATAATATTTACCGCTCGTGACGACACGGATAGTTTTCTTGGCGACTTTTTGGGTACCGTAGGCGGAAGTTGAAGTATCCTTACCGGTTGGGGTGACTTCGCCAAAGTTGATATCGCCATGGCCACTATCCGTGACGGAACCACCTGCCTGAGTGGCGGCATAGTCTGGGTCGAGAGTGAGCGAGAGGCTTTCCCAAGAGGTCTCGACAGAGGCGGTGGTGGCGGCGTATGACTCTGTGGCAATATAGGGAGCGACTATGAAGGTGAGAATAAAAACGGTCGACGCTACGAGTGTCCCTCGCAACAGACGACCGATAAGTATCGATTCTTTAAGTTTGGTGAATTTGGTTTGCTGCATAGTCCTCCTTTTGGTTATGTAAAACCTCGGTGGGCTAGATATAAAAACGGCACCACGAGGTGCATAAAACAATCTTTGACATCTAACCGTTTGTGCGATTAAAGCATCGACTGGCTTTCCTCATGATGCCGTTCTTATGCTTTAAGTCACACAAATTAGTTAGCGCCAATGTTACTATACTAAAGTACGGTTAGATGTAGTATATCTAAAAATTGATGTCTTTATTGTTTTATGCATTTTTATTTTATCACGCATCTTTTTTATATAAAAGTCTAGATTTATGGGCGTTTTATGTTCTAATAAAAAAATAAACCCCGGAGGGTTTATTTTTATTATTTGTTTTCTATAGCTTCGAGACCGGGGAGGGGGTTGCCGGAGAGGAATTCGAGGGCGGCGCCGCCACCGGTGGAGAGTAAGGTAAATTTGAGGGCGTCATCTTCGCGCATTAGTTCTTCGGCGAAGGCGGTGGTGTCGCCGCCGAGGATGATGGATTCGATTTCTGGGTTTTCGCCGAGAGTCTTGAGGAAGATGGTGCTACTGGTCGCAAAGGCGACGTCTTCGGCCTTGCCGAGCAGGCCGTTCCAGATGACGGTCTTGCTACTCTTGGCGAAATCTACGAACTTGGAGGTGGAAACTGGGCCGCAGTCGAGTTTGTTTCCTTCGCCGTCGGTGTCGAAGTCTTCGGCGATGTAGATGTTGTCGGCGGGTTTTACGGCGCCGTCAGCGGCGATTTTACCGCCGATGCAGATTTGGTCCGCCTTGTTTTTGAACGCTTCGATGAGGGGAGCTTTGTCGTCAACTTTGGCGCCGCCGAGCATGAGCATGAGGGGTTTTTTCGGGTTATTCATGACCTTTTCGAGGCTTGCGATTTCTTTTTCGAGGAGGAGGCCGGCGTAAACCGGGAGGTTTTTGGCGACGGCGGAGGTGCTGGCGTGAGCGCGATGGATGACAGCGAAGCCATCTTGGACGAACAGGCGAGCGCCGGTGGTGTCGATGATTTCGTCGATGAAGGATTCACTGTTTTTTTCTTCGCCGGGGTAGAAGCGGAGGTTCTCTAGGAGCAAAACACCGCCTTTTTTGAGGGATTTGACGGCGTCTTCGACGTCTGGGCCGGAGACGTCATCGACGAAGTCGACGGGGACGCCGGGCAGGAGTTCCGCGAGTTTCTCGGCGACGGGTTTAAGGGAGAGTTCTTTGACCTTTTTTCCTTCGGGGCGGCCGAGGTGGGAGATGAGGATGATTTTTTTGGCGCCTTTTTCGCGGAGGTAGTTGATGGTCGGGAGGCTAGCGCGGATGCGGAAGTCGGATTCGACGACGCCGTCTTTTAAGGGGACATTGTAGTCCGTGCGGACGAGGACGATTTGGTCACGGACGCGAGCGTCTTTGACGGTCAATTTGTTTTCCATAGAATAAACTGTACCTTTCTGTATATATAATATATATTATAGCAGGTTATGGGGTTAAATGTAGCGGATTTTGATGGTGTCGGTGCCGTGGTCGATGCCGTGAGCGCCAGAGATGACGACGGCGAGGAGCTCGGTCTTGCCTTCTTCGGGCTTGAGGTAACCGGAGTTTTTTAGTTCCCTGGCGAGGTCGATGCCGTAATCGTCCGAGTAGGGGCGGACGAAGGAGGCGTTGGCGTAAGTTAAGGCGAGCTGGGAGGCGACGCGGGAGTTCGAAGTTACGGAGATGATGGGGACGTTCGGGCGCTCGGCAGCGAGGGCCTCGGCGGTGGCGCCAGTGGCGGTTTGGCAGATGATGACGTCGGCTTCGATTTTTTCGGCGAGGCGGGCGACGGCGGAGGAGATGGCGTCGTAGATTTTGAGTTCGGTCGAGGGTTCTTCGGGGGCGGGGGCGATTTTAGTGTGGTTTTGGGTGTAAAGAATGACTTTTTTCATTTCCCGGACGGCCTCTAAGGGGTATTTGCCGTTGGCGGTTTCGTCGGAGAGCATGACGGCGTCGGCGCCTTGGATGACGGCGCTCGCGACGTCACTGACTTCCGCGCGGGTGGGTTCGGGATTTTCGACCATGGAGCCCATCATTTGGGTGGCGACGATGCAGAGTTTTGAGTGTTTGCGGCAGAGGGCGATGAGTTTTCTTTGGACGATGGGGACGACTTCGGCGCCGGCTTCGACAGCCATGTCGCCGCGGGCAACCATGATGCCGTCAGAGGCTTCGACGATGGCTTCAAGTCCGGCGTCGGTTTCGATAGCTTTTTTAGTTTCGATTTTGGCGATGATTTGAGCGGAAGAGCCGTGGGAGAGCAAGATTTGGCGGAGTTTGTCGATGTCTTCGGCTTTTTGGA
>CAYODV010000040.1:0-4758 GCA_964402915.1 uncultured Candidatus Saccharibacteria bacterium | reverse complement strand
CACTGCATTCGCAAGCGACAGCTTCTCCGCGATGTTCTGATACGTCGTGAGGGTCGCCCCACCCAACACCGCCTCAATCTCCGCTCTAGTTTCATTATCCGCCCCGTCGCGTAACATACTCAGCGCATATTTTATCGACAACGGACTATAAATCGCATTCTCGCCACGATTCTCCATCTTGAGGAATCGCACCGCCAGCGCCCCCGTCGCCTCCGCCACGACCGGCCTCTCCGGCTCCACCTTGGCAACCGGCTCTGGCTCCGGCACCGGTTCGTCCTTCTTTCCAAACAACTTCACCCCCGCAAACACTCCCCCACCAATCAACAACATCGCCGCCGCAATCAGCCCAATCACCTTCCCCTTCCCCGCCTTCTTCTCCTCAATCGGTTGCATCGGCATCTGCGGTTGCGGCGACTGCATCGGCATAGCCTGCGGCTGCACTTGATCCGGCATAGGTTGCGTCATAGTATTGTCTTCCATAAAACTCCTTTTGCTTTATTTTACCATAAAAACTATAATAGGTCTTTTCGAAACAATAAAAAGCCGAAGCCAACAGTAAAAATAACCTTGATACTGTTTCGAGCACGAGCTTGTCTCCGCGCGGAGAAACAGCCTATTAAGGTTATTTTTACGATTGCGATGAGGCTTCCGTTGAGAAAAAAGCCTATTATAGTTTTTTATGTTATAATACATCTATGAATGAGATAAGTGAGTGTGTAAAAGATATAATTGCTTCTATTTTTTCTATTTCTATCGATGTAGAAGTTACGCCATCACCAGAGCTCAATTCATCTTTTAGGGCCGACTACTCCACCAACGTCGCCATGAAACTCGCCGGCCTCCTTCACAAAAACCCCAAAGAAGTCGCGGAAGTTTTAACCACCGAGTTCTTAAAAACTGCCCCGCAAAAACTTCCGGAACTCACCGGCATCCGCACCGAAATCGCCAGCCCTGGCTTCATCAACTTTATGCTACCAGACGCATATTTCTCCGCCGAAATCGCCAAACTCGCCACCAACTTTGACGAAAATATATCATGTAATGAATATTCTGGCCAAGTCGTCGTCACCGAGTTCTCCGACCCCAACCCCTTCAAAGTCCTCCACATCGGCCACCTTTACACGTCCATCATGGGCGAATCCATCTCCCGGCTCATCGAATTCGCCGGCGGCACCGTCCACCGCGTCAACTTCGGCGGCGACGTCGGCCTCCATGTCGCCAAAACCCTCTATGCCCTCCAAGAAAAAAACCTCACCGACTTCACCATCGAAGACATCGCAGGCTGCTACGTCGAAGGCACCCGCGCCTACGAAGCATCCGAGGAAGCCAAAACCAAAATCGTAGAACTCAACAAAGAAATCTACCGCATCTCCGAAAAACAACTCCACGACTCCAAACTCGCCGAAACCTACTGGCGCGGCCGCGAGCTCAGCTACGCCTACTTCGACAGTTTTTACGACCAGCTCGACGTTCACTTTGAAAAATACTACCCCGAATCCTCCGTCGCCAAAAAAGGTCTGGAAATCATCAAAAATCACCCCAACGTTTACGAAACCTCCGACGGCGCCCTCATCTTTAAGGGCGAGCCCTACGGCCTTCACACCCGCGTTTTCGTCAATCGCGAAGGCCTCCCCACTTACGAAGCCAAAGACGTCGGCCTCCTCTTCCAAAAAGACGCCGACTACCATTTCGACCAGTCCATCGTCATCACCGGAAACGACATCATCGACTACATGAAAGTCGTCCTTAAATCCGTCGAACAATACGCCCCCGACCTCGTTCAAAAAACCGTCCACATCACCCACGGCAACGTCCGTCTCCCCGGCAACCAAAAAATGTCCTCAAGAAAAGGCAACTTCATTAAAGCCATCGACATCTTAAACGAAGTCGAACAAAAAGCCGGCTCCAAAATCATCGCCGACGCCGCCATCAAATACAGCCTCTTAAAATACAAAATCGGCGGCAACATCGAATTCAACATCGACGAGTCCATCTCCCTCACCGGCAACAGCGGACCATATTTATTATATAGCGCAGTAAGAGCAAACAAGATTTTGAAGGAAGTCGGCAGCGATTCAAAACCTTCTCCTGAGCACAATAAAGAAAATCCACGAGTTTTTCGAGACGACCTAAAAGGCGAGCAATCGGTGGCCGGTGCGTCCCGAACCGCATTGCGAGCCAGCCAATCAGTCGTCGAGAAAAACACGACTGGATTTTCCCGTGCGAAGGAGAACGGTTTTGAAGAGCTAAGCGAGCTTAACCTAATAAAATCATTGTTAAATTATCGCTCCGTCCTCGCCGACGCCGTCCACACCAAAGCCCCCCACTTGATCTGCTCCTACCTCTTCGACCTCGCCCAAACCTTCTCCAGATTTTACGAACAATGCCGCGTCAAAGGCGACCCTCGCGAAGCCGAACGCGCCCAGCTCGTCGAAGTCTTCGCTAAAACCATGTCGCACGGACTAAACCTCCTCGGCATTAACGTTCCGGAGGAAATGTAATGAGTAAAAACGCCAAACTCCTCTGGGTCGACCTAGAAATGACCGGCCTCGATCCAGAAAAAGACAAGATTCTAGAAATCGCCGCCATCACCACCGGCTGGGATCTCGAACCAAAAAACACCTTTGAAGCCATCGTCAAAGTTGACGACAAGATCATCAAATCCCGCATGGTCGGGCAGTTCTGGGAGAAAAACCCCGAATCCTACAAATCCCTCACCGAACAAAATCAATCCGGAAGACCCCTTAAAGAAGTCGAACAAGACTTCCTCGCCTTCCTCGACGCCAACTTCAAAAAAGACTACGTCATCATCCTCGCCGGCAACTCCATCCACCAAGACCGCAAGTTCATCGACCGCGAACTCCCAGAGGTCGCCAAGCGCCTCCACTACCGCATGCTCGACGTCTCCGCCTGGAAAGTCTACTTCGAAGGTGCCCTAGACAAAAAATTCTCTAAGCCCGAAGCTCACCGCGCCCTCTCCGACATCACCGGCAGCATCGAAGAACTCAAATATTACCTAACCATGGTCAAAAAATAATGGAACTAGACAAAATCTCCGGCCTCGGCCCCTTCACTCAAAAAACCGAAAAACTCGACGAATATTCATCTCGTGATATATTTTACCCAAAAAACGCGGAAAAACCCTTCCTAATCATCAATAAAAATACCATAGAACTCCGCACCGACGACAAACTCGGCAAGCTCTTAATCGGCAAATACGAATCCGTCATGCAAAGCCGCTACTTCGGCCGCGGCGGCCTAGAAATCGTCCGCTCCGCCGACCAGCTCAAAGAAAACGAACTCGAAGACCTCATCCGCCTCTCCTACAACCTCACCAAAGCCGCCTAAACCCACGCCACTTATGCTATAATAGATTCATATGGCAAAGCTCCATCAACTTTTTCATCGGGGCGATACGCTCGTCGAAATCATGTTCGCCGTCGGCGTTTTCGGCCTCGTCGCCATTGGCGCCATCGGTATCATGAACCGCGGCCTTTACAACGCCCAAAAAGCTCTGGAAATCTCCATGGCACGCAACGAAATCGACGCCCAAGCCGAAGCCCTTCGCTTCATCCACGGCGCCTACGTCTCCGAACGCAGCACCTCCACCAAAACCTACACCGACCTCTGGAACTCCCTCATCTCTAGCGACCGCATCTACGCCCCCTCCGAACTCCCCGCCAACTTCTCCACCGGCTACAACAACAACTCATGCGGCAACATCTACTCAAACAACCAAGCCTTCACCGACAAAGCCTTCGTCATCAACACCCGCCGCCTCGACACCGACACCGTTGCCAGCAGTTGTACGCGTGGCTCCCTCGGCAACTGCATCATCATCCAAAACGCCACCGCCCCGCTTACCCCGCTCGAACAAACCCCAACTTACCCCCGCCTCCTCTTCGGCGCCATGAACTGGAGCGACGACAGCGACCCCTCAGAAAACCTCTCAGAAAACGACCTCAGCACCACTCACCATCTCAACCTCCAAAAAGCCCAGGGCATCTGGATCACCGCCGTCGCTTCAGAAACCCTCAACGTCGATGATGCCCCCGAATACTACGACTTTTACATCCGCACCTGCTGGTACGCACCTGGGTCAAACGACTCAAGCACCATCTCCACCACCGTCCGGCTGTTCAACCCCGACCTCTAAACTAATTCTTCAGCGCCAACACTAGCGCGACCACCAGCGCACACACCACGCACGACAAAATCGTAATCACCGTCATGTGCATTTTCAAAATCTGGCTCTGCGCCATACACTCTTTCACGCTCATCCCGCGACTGGCCGTCTTTTTCGCCACTTTCGCCGGAGCCTTTTTGGTAGTCTTTTTTGTAGTTTTATTAGCCATGATGCCCTTTTAACTTATGGTTATATTCACCCTAATTTTATCACTTTTTCTTACAAGCTTCAATAAATTTCATGAATAACGGGTGCGGCTGGAGTGGTCTGCTTCGGAACTCCGGATGCGCTTGCGTCGCCTGGAAAAACCTCTTCCCTGGTGCCTCGACAAACTCCACCAACTTCCCATCTGGCGAAGTCCCCGACACCTTCAGCCCGCCCTTCTCAATCTCCGACAAAAACTTCTGATTCACCTCATAACGGTGCCTATGCCGCTCCACCACCTCCGTCGCCCCATAAATCTTCGCCGTCTTCGACTTCGGGTCGAGCTTCGCCGGGTAATTCCCCAACCGCATCGTCCCGCCCGTCGACTCCTTCCCCTTCTGCCCCTCCATAATATATATCACATTATT
>CAYODV010000039.1:0-4793 GCA_964402915.1 uncultured Candidatus Saccharibacteria bacterium | reverse complement strand
TTTGGCGAGAAAGTGCGCGGAAATGTGCTGGAGCGTGCGAGGGTGCTCGATGAGATGAAATATGAGATGCATGATGAGTTTGCGCTGGAGTTGGGGCAGGGTGAGACTGATAACGAGAAGGTGGAGTGGTATGATGAAAACCTGCGCGACCAGTATAATCAGGCGTTTGAGCTGGCGGTGCATCGCGAGGTGCGGCGTTCGATTGTGGAAGATGGAGTGCGGCCGGATGGACGCAAGACGACTGAGGTGCGGCCGCTGTCGAGCCAGGTCGGGATTTTGCCGAGAACGCACGGCTCTTCGCTGTTTACCCGCGGTGTGACGCAGGCGATGAATATCGTGACGTTGGCACCGCTGTCTTTGGCGCAGCTAGTCGATACGATGGAAGTGACGGATGGTAAGCGACGCTATATGCATCACTATAATGCACCGTCTTATACGGTTGGGGAAGTGGGGCGACTTGGTTCGCCTGGGCGTCGCGAGATTGGGCATGGTTATCTTGCCGAGCGTGCTTTGCTTCCGGTTTTGCCAGATGAAGAAGAGTTTCCGTATGCGATTCGTTCGGTGACGGAGATTATGTCGCAGAACGGTTCAACGTCGATGGCGGCAACTTGTTCTTCGTGCTTGGCGTTGATGGATGCTGGTGTGCCGTTGAAGCGACCGGTGTCGGGCGTGGCGATGGGCCTCATGGTGGATGTGCCAAAGGGGCAGGAAATTACGGCGGAAGATATTGATAAGGCATATGTGTTGACGGATCTAATGGATGCGGAAGATTTTGCCGGCGATATGGACTTTAAGGTGACGGGGACAACCGAAGGGGTGACGGCACTCCAGATGGATATGAAGGTACATGGCCTGCCGGTGGAAATTTTGGAGAAGGCCATTAAGCAGTCGCATGAAGGTCGGATGTTCATTCTTAATCATATGCTGTCGGTTTTGTCTGGCCCGCGCGAGAAGCTGTCGGAGTATGCACCGAGAATTGAGAAGTTGATGGTGAAGCCGGACAAGATTGGTTCGATTATTGGTAAGGGCGGGGAAACTATCAATAAGATTACGAGCGAGACGGGTGCGGCGGTAGATATTGAAGATTCGGGCTTGGTGACGATTTCTGGAAATGACCCGAAGGCGATTGAGAAGGCGCTGGAGTGGATTAAGAGCTTAGTGGAGGAGCCGGAGGTGGGGAAGATTTATGAGGGGACGGTGGTGACTATTAAGGACTTTGGCGCGTTTGTGAATATTATGCCAGGGATTGATGGGATGTTGCATGTTTCGCAGATTTCTGATAAGCGCGTCGAGAGAGTTTCTGATGTGCTGAAGGTAGGGCAGAAGGTGCGGGTGAAGCTGACTGCCATCGATGACCGGGGGAAACTAAGCCTCAGTATGCGACACTTAGATTAAGCTTTACAAGTTTAGTAAAGTGTGATATAATGAAATATGGAGTCGGTTATGGCTTCATATTTTACTTTTAAGGGGGAGTTCTTCATGCAAATCTTGGTTGGAGCTGTTGTGGGCGTTTTGGTGCTGGCGGGGATTAGCTGTCTCGCCGGAGACGATGGTCGCAGTTACGAAGAGTATCGTCGTGCGGAGTATCGCAACGAGTATCTCTGGGAACGTAGACAAAAACGTAGTGACAACTACTTCCTTGATATGACGGCGCTGAGGCGTCCGTGATGTTCTTTTCTTTGAGGCTGGTTGAGCGACCAGCCTTTTTCTTGACTTTTTAGCGTAAGTATGATATAATAAGGAGTGATTTAGCGGCTAAGCGAGGAGCTTAGCGCTAAAGGTTGTTTTATTCTCTATTTTGTGCCAAAAGATAGGAGGGGAATCATGGATAAGCAGGAACTTGTAAGAGAGTTGGCGAACCAGCTCGGTGTGAAAGTGAAATTTGAGGAACAGGAGGAACAAGAAGTGAGGGTGTTGAAATCGTTTGACCCTGCCGAAGAAATTAAGGCTGGGCGGTATGTTTGGGATGAAGAACTGCAACTGGGGAAGCTGACAAGGCTGTATCAGGAGCCGCGGTTTGATTACTGCGGGCGTCAGTTTGCGCTGGCGTCGTTCCAGGACGACAACATTGATTATATCAATGCCGGTCGGTTGCCTGATGACTGTTTTGTGCCGACGATGTCCCAGATGGACAAGTGGAACAAGAAGCGGATCGGTGAAGACTGGGTATACCAGCCAGAGAAAGTGCTACAGGAGTATGGAGTGAAGCGGTACGGTGATGCTTATGCTGGTAAGATTGATGATGTCGGAAATAAGGTCTATTTGGCGTCGGCTTCCCGTAATGACCGCGGCCGCCGTTGCTTCCTGGTTGTCTACCGCAGCAACGCGGACTTCAGCTGGTACAGCCGGTATCAGTGCGGGTTTGTCCCGGTGTTCTTCGGGGCGGAGTTCCTGGCTGCCTCCCGCTGATCTCTGGAAAAGGGAAGCCCGGACCAGCGTTCGGAAAATTGCACGGGAACGGGCACGAAAAAGTGAGAGAAGTTGTCAGAAAGCTGGCATAGGCAGGGATTTATCCCTGCCTTTTCTTATGGTAAAATAAGTTTGAAGAATCCTTGATGAGCACGATGAGGTCAAGCCCCGTGCGAGTCCGATTCGTATAGAGATCAGAACTTCCTCTTGGAGCTTTTGAGAAAGAAAGGTTGAAGGTAAAATCTGGCCCGGCTAAGGCCTGGCGGAGTAAAAAGTGAAGTTCTTGAGGTCTATTTGGCTTCGGCTTCCCGTAATGACAACGGCAACCGTTACTTCCTGGTTGTCAACCGCAACAACGCGGACTTCAACTGGTACAACCGGTATCAGTGCGGGTTTGTCCCGGTGTTCTTCGGGGCGGAGTTCCTGGCTGCCTCCCTGCAGATCTCTATATCAAAATCCCAACCAAGTTCCTCAAAGGTGGCTTTGAGGAACTTTTGACTGTTTAGGTGATTGAGGAGGCCGAGGTAGGAGGTGACGGATTCGAGCGAGCCGTGGCCCTCGGCGAGGGAGCGGAAGGCGGTGCGAGCGTTTTTCTGAAGGCGAGGACCGGGGAGGATGGTGCGGGGGAAGACTTTGGCGCCGAGAAATGGGACGCCGTGAGAGGCGAGTTGTTTATATTGTTTATTGGGGTGGAGGGTGAGGCCGAGAGAGGAGATGAAATCGGAGATGACAGGGAGGTCGCGGAGGAGTTGAGGCTTTTTATTAAGAGGGACAACGATGAAGAAGTCGTCAACATAGCGGCCGTAATGTTGGTAGCCGAGAGTGAGGGTGACGAAGCGGTCGAGCTGGTCGAGGTAGATGTTGGAGAGGAGTTGGCTGGTGAGGTTGCCGATGACGATGCCTTGGCCGGGAGGCTGGGAGAAGAGGCTTTTTTCGACGGGAAGTTCGGACCAAGCGCTTCTTTTACAACGAAGAGTGGGGTTTAGTGTGGGGTCGTCAAAGATGATTTCGCGCCAGAGGTATTTGAGGAGGCGTTTTAGGCGAGCGTCGGCCGGGGTAGGGAATTGACGGTCGAGCCCCCAGAGAATGCGAGCGAAGAGGCGAGCGCGGGGGAGGCTGGTGAAATAACTTTTGAGGTCGAGTTTGACGACGAAAGCGTCGTTTTGGCCGTTTTGGGTGGCGGAGAGGAGGTGGTGTTGGAGGCGGTGGAGGGCGAAGAGAGTACCTTTGCCTTCGCGGCAAGAGTAAGAATCGGCGATGAAGTGGTGGTTCCACCAGCTGTAAGATTTTTGGTAGAGGTAGTGATGGACGATGCGGTCGCGGAAGGGGGCGGCGAAGATTTCTCTAACGACGGGGTCTTTAATGATGAAAGCGGAGCTGCGGCCAGGCGAGTAGTGGCGAGTGAGGAAGTCGTTTTGGAGGGCAAGGAGGTTTTTGGCGGCGTTAAGCTCAAAATTATGAATGTCGAGATGGTTGCGTTTACCCTTGCGGGCAGCGAGGTAGGCGGCGTAGAGGTCGGATAGGAGGGTAGATTCAAACATGTTGGGGAGCTCGCTCGATGATTTTTGTGAGTAGGGATTCTATGCGAGTGGCGAGTTCGAAGAGGCGGAGGATGTCGCGGGTGGGGAGGAGGTGGAGGTTGTCGAGATTTTGAAGTTGATATTTGAGGTGCCTGATGTTTTTAGAGAAAGTAGTGAGGCGAGTGGAGGTGAGACCCTCGTGAGCAGATTCGATGTAGAGGGCGAGAAGGGTGTGCGTTTCGAGGAAGAGGCGGTCGCCTAGGGTTTCGCGGCCAATGGGAGGCATGTGGCGGAGAGCGGCAAAACAAGTGGAGCTGAGTTCTCGGAGGTAGGTGTAGAGGGTGGGGATGGGCGATTTGGGGAGAGCGAGAGATTCTAGTTGGCGTGAGTCGGCGGAAAGCTCGGTGGTGAAACGTTGGAGGTCGGTAGGCGTGAAAGAGGAAGGAAGCCGAAAGACGTGGATGAGGTCGGTAGAAAGGGAAGGGTCGAGGCGGATGTTGATGGCGGTGAGGCGAGAGAGGAGGTCGTCGTTATATTTTATCGAAATAACGCCTTCTTTGGAGGGGGAGTAATAATCATCGTCGTGACGGAGATAACAACGGCGGCCGATACGTTTGGCGAGGTGAGCGGCGTAGAAGATGGCGGAGTGGCCAATGATTTTGGCGAAGCCATTGGTCGATTCAAAAACGATGAGCTTGTCGAAATTGTCGTGTTCGAGTTCGGTGACGCGAAGTTTGGTGGTGATTTTGGTTTGATTATCCATATGACTCCTTAATTTCAGTTTAGACTATCTTAACACGGAGTTTCTTTGCGGAAATGAATAGAGTGTGGTATTATATAATAGTTATGGCTACGAAGAAGAAA
>CAYODV010000038.1:0-5653 GCA_964402915.1 uncultured Candidatus Saccharibacteria bacterium | reverse complement strand
GAGCGAAAGGCGTTGGACGGTGGGGGAGATTTGGATACCGGTTTTAATCAAATCGTCCGCAAAGGCGTTTTTAGAAAACCCAATGACACCGAAAAAAGCTAAAAGAAGTGCGATAAGTTTGAGCTTGCTGATAGTTTTCACATTACCTCCTGAATTTCTTGTATATATATTATATAGGAAGGGAGGAGAAAAAACAACCGCCTTTTTGGCGGTTGTTTAGTTAATCTTTAAGAAAGATTAGATGCCGGAGACAGCGCGATAAACGACAGTGCCTTCGTAAGCACCAGCGAGCTGGTCGTCGGTCGGGCGGATGCCGTAGTTGAAGGTGAAGGCGTCGCTGTAATTGGCGATCTCTTCACTGCTACGCGCAGCGCTGACGGTGATAACATTGGTACCAGCGGCAGTTGGGATAGCTTTGTAGTTAGTAGCGTAATCGGTGGCGGGGTCGGAATAGGTCGAGCCGTCAACCGGACCGCTGTTGGCGTTCTTCTTGACCTTGTAGCCCCAACCATAGTTGTCGCCGGTAAGAGCATTGTCAGAAGCAATGGAGTTGATGGTGATAGCATCAGACCAAGCAGTAGCAACATCAGTGTTCGTGGTGTCCCATTCGGTGATATACTTAAGGGCAGCTTTTTGATTGTCGCCAGAACCAACGAGGCTGGTGCCGTACATCTGAAGGCCGTAACCACTGCGAGTGTTGGTCGAGACGGTAACGACGTGTTCGAGCGTAGAGTTGAGCGTGCCAGGAACTAAGTCAAGTTTAGAAATCTTGGCGCCGTCTTGAAGAGTAAACTCTTTGTTGTCGCTAGTCAAAGCAACGCTGATGACGTCGCCGACGACACCACGGATGGTGTGCGAAACGTTGTTGGATTCCGCAGCAAACGCGCCAAGTGGGAGCATCGCCATGCCGAGACCTGCTACAACGCCAAGTCCAGCAATAAATTTTTTGGATTTAACCATTTTTGTTTTCCTTTTTGGTTTTTAGTTTTTGTATTTATGACCTTTTGTACTATCTATTATACGCTTACGCTTTATAAAGTCAAGACTTTTTGTGAGGATTTTTAGGCTTTATTTTATGAATGTGCTCTATGATGGCGTAAATAATGGCCATGAGAAAAAGCAGACAAAGAATGATGAACCAGCTGGGGGCAACCAGGGCGAGGCTACTTTTTACATTGTATTTGTCGCCGAAGTCAATTTCTTGTTCGATGCGAAAAAGGCCGAGCACTGGCGTGTCTTCCCAAACTTTTTCGTTGTAAAGTGTGGTGTCAGGAATGACGGTGTTGTTTACGGGGTCTTCTTCGTTGGTGTAAAGTTCCTCGTCCCCGAAAAGCGGGTAGATGCGGAGAGTGTATTTGGCGGGGATGTGGACGTTGCCGGAGTTGATGATGAGCGAGCTGGTTTTAATGGGCTGGTCAAGGTAGATGGCGCCAACGTTGTTTTCGATGACGCTACCTTCTTCCCTGGTTTCGCCGGCGACGGTCGCGTATAATAATATGGCGATGCGCGACCGGTTGACGACGCCGATGTTTTTCTCTTGGGCGGTGGCGGCTTCGGCGTCGTAAGAAACGAGGAAACTGGCGTATTGTCCCCCGCCAGGGACGTCCTCTGGGACGGTGATTTTATATTTAATGGCGCGCCGCTCTTGTGGGTCAAGTGAACCCCTGGGGTCTTCAACCGTAATCCAGTCAACGATTTGGTTGAAGTCGGTGTAGCGGTCGAAGGAGGGGCTGTAAAATTCGTCTTCGAAGTTGAGCGGGCCGACGGAGACGGAGTAGTAAGATTTTTGGTCGCTTAGGACTGGGTTAATGACAAAAAATTCGCCCTCATAGGTTTTGCCTGGTTCGAGCGCAAGAGAAATCATCCCAGTCGAAACGGCGAGGGGAGAAGAAGTGTTAGCTGGCGGCATTGACGGAGAGGGTGTAGGTTATGGTGCCGGTGTAAGTATCGGCCGGGGTGGCGGCGCCGGCGGAGAAGCCGTAGGTGACGACGAATTCTTGGTAGCCGTTGTATTCGCAGACGGTGGGAGAGCCAGAGCAGTTGAAGGTGTTGCCGGTGACAACGGATTTGTTATCGGCGGTGGAAAGCGGGATAGCCTCAAAATTGGCAAAATTGATAGTTGAGCCGTTAGTGTAAGGAGTGGGGGTGACGCCATCACGAGTGGTGCCGGTGACTTTAATGAGCCAGTTGGAATTGGTGCCATCAAGAGCGTTGGCTTTGATGGATTTAATTCTGGCGGCGTTGGAGCCGTTAGCGGGAACCATTTGAGCTTCGTGGGAGGTGGCGTTGTAATCGCTGGCGGTGGCAGTGACGCGCCAGCCGTTTGTGCAGCTGGAAGGGGTGTTACCGGAGACGTCCTCAATGGTGGAGCTAGAAAGATAATTGCAGGTGACTTGGTAGGTGGTGTTAGCGAAATTAGTGGAATAGCTGGCGGCATTGAAGGTAGCGGAGTAGGTATTGTTCGAAGAGGTGTAGGTAGAATCGGCGGTACCGACGGTATTGTGGGCGGTGGCGGTGAGGGAGAGGATGCCGTCAATCGTGGCAGAAACGTTCGCCTCGTCCTGGACGATGGTTACGGCGCGAGAAGTCTGCGGGAGCATGGTCACAGCTAACCCGATGAGCGAGCCAGTAATGAGAACAAGCCTTGATGACTTTAACATTGTTTCACCTCTTTTTATTTTGCTTACTTACTATTTTACACAAGCGGGATGATAAAGTCAATGGTTTTTTGATAGGAAAATGCTAGGTTTTACTCTGTTCTGAGGGCTTCCACGGGGTCTTTATGGGACGCGGAGCGGGCAGGAATAAGACCGCCGATGAGCGTCAAAACAATACTCAGTATAACGAGCGAAAGGGCATTTATGATAGGCAGGGTAGCGTGGATGTCGACGCCGTCGGTGAAGTGTGCGAGGACGGCGTTGATGATGGGGATAAGAATATACGATACACCGATGCCGATAAGACCAGAGAGGAGACCGATGATGGCAGTCTCGGCGTTGAAAATGCTACTGATGTTACGTTTGCTGGCGCCAATGGCGCGAAGAATGCCGATTTCTTTGGTGCGCTCAAAGACGGAGATGTAAGTGATAACGCCAATCATGATGCTCGAAACGACGAGAGAGATGGAAACGAAGGCGATGAGGACATAAGAAACTGCATCGACGATAATCTTGACTGTGTCCATTAAAATCCCGGTGGCGTCAGAGAAATTGATAATCTTATCTTTTTCGCCGGCGGCCTCGACAAGGTCGTTATAGCGGTTAATGAAGGCGATGAAATTATCTTTGCCTTCGAAACTCGTGAAATAGACGTAGATATAACTTGGTTCGTCGCGGTTTTGGTAGCCAAGTTTTAGGAGATTACTTTTCGCGGTCGAGTCGGTCTTGCTCAACATACTCGAAACAACGCGCATGAGCTCGTCTTCGGAGAAGTTAAGCTGGAAGGCGCTAGCGATGGCGCTGGGGTCAATATTAAAACTCTGAGCAAAGGAAGTGGCGACGGTTTCAGTGAGGGAGGCGACCTTGGTCATGACTTCGTATTTAACCTTAATCTCCGTGAGCTGGATGGCGAGTTGTTCCTCGAAAGTCGTAATCGGGGTTAGATTCAGGAAAATTTTCGAATAAACACCAAACAAGGTGTCGTGAAGGTCTATGGTGGCGTCGCCGGGGGCTTCAGGGAGACCGGTTTCGATGAGGTCTTTGATATAAGCGACGAGTTCCTCGACGCTACCGGTCGGGACTTGATCGACGGCGTAAAAAATCGAGAGATAATTTTCAAGGACAGATTCGAGTACGCCAGAAAAGGCGGTCTTGAAGATTTCTTTCGGAAGATGATAAGTCGCTTCGAGCTCTAGAAGATCGAGAGAAACGTCATAAGTGTTTAAGTATTTTTCGACAAAAGTGGGGATGTCGGATTTTTTCAAAACGCGGACGGTTTCTATCGATGGGATTTCCTCCGTGCCGAGGTTCCGCTCTTCGGTCGTGTCAATAGAAGCATAAACGCCAGCGACATATTTTTCTAAAAGCTCGGCGAGTTTCTCGCGGGCTGGGGAGATGTCGGCGGAGACAGAATTTGAAATGTCGATGAGACTTTCGGTCGTCTTTCTAGCAACGGAGGACTGGTCAATATTAATGTTAAACATATTTGCGAGTTTTTCCGAATCGACCGTAACGAGGTCTTCGAAGCCGTAATCGAAGCGTTTTTTTGTTTCGTCGAAGCGGACACCGGAAAAGACGTCAATATCATCGTTTTTGAGCTGTTTCTGGACGACCTCGGAGTCTTTCGCGGAGTTTATAATATAGTCAATTAAGCCAGAAGTGTAGCCAACGCCGGAACTTGGGAGCAGGGACATCGAGGCGTCAACCGGATAAGCAACGCCGGTGATTTTTAGTTTTACGGCATTATCAAAGGCGGTTTTTAGATAGGTTTCGTCTTCAGACATGTCTTCATAGACACCGTATTTTTCGTTGTATTTATAAAGATTAAACGGCAAAATTAGGCGCAGGTCGAGGTCTAAAAATTCTTCGTAGTTCATCGCGATTGGTTCAGACATGATGTTAATGGATTCACCGGACATAAGTTTTGCAACAAGGGTCGAGAGTTCGGAAGTGTCTTTTAGGCCTAGGGAGTAGGCGAGAAAATCGGACATAGCGTGTTCGCTGGGGAGAATCAAAATCATTTCATCATAGTTCTTTGGCCAATCACCGACGGTGAGGCGATATTGTTTTTCAAGGGCAGTGCGGTCTTCAGTGAGTTGAGTAAAGACGGAGGCATAATTCGAGTAGCTCGACAATAATTGATTGTTGCCAAACATGGAGGAAAAGAGGTTGTTTGGGTTTAATTTTGCGAGTTTGTTCGCGCCGTCAATAGCGTAAATTGGAGGGTCGATAGAATAATTATATTCGATTGAACTAACGTCGTCTTGATATTCCCTCGAATGAGCTTCGAGATAACTCTTGAAACTTTTTAAGTCATTCGTCGCGACAGAGCGGAGAGTTTCGGCGAGGAGCTGGGTTTCGACGACGTCTTTTCCGGTCTCGTTATATTTCTTTTCTGCGGCGGTAAAGCTATCGAGATTTTCGCTTTCGGTCAAGAGACTCGAAAGAGAGAAGGATTCTTCTGCAATGGTCAGAGGGTAAGACGTAAGTGTGTCTTCTTGGACGCTGTCGATATAATTTTGGAAGCCAGTTGAGACCGCCATGATTAAAGCGATGCCGATAATGCCAATACTTGCCGCGATAGAGACGAGGAGAGTGCGCTTTTTCTTGGTTAGGAGGTTATTGCCAGAGAGGGCGAAGGCGGTCAACATTGACATCGCAGTCCTGCCGTGCTTTTGCTCCCGGACTTCGGCGGATTCCTGTTTGATTTCTAGGTTCGAGGCCGGATTCGAGTCGGAGACGATTTTGCCATCCTTAAGATTAATGATGCGGGTGGAATATTCTTTTGCGAGGTCGGGATTGTGTGTGACCATGATGACAAGACGAGTTTTCGAGACATCTTTTAGGATTCTCATGATTTGGACGCTGGTTTCCGAATCGAGGGCGCCGGTTGGCTCGTCGGCGAGGATGATTTCCGGGTCGTTGACAAGGGCGCGAGCGATGGCGACACGTTGCATCTGGCCGCCAGAAAGCTGAGCGGGGCGCTTGCTGATATG
>CAYODV010000037.1:0-5740 GCA_964402915.1 uncultured Candidatus Saccharibacteria bacterium | reverse complement strand
TGGCGGTGTGGGAGTTGACGTCTTCGCCGAGGAAGATGATGCGGTCGGTGAGGAGCCGCGAGTAGATGTCGTAGGCGCGTTCGCCGCGGGCGGTTTCTTCGACGACGGTGGGGACGAGGTAAGATTTAGGGTTTTTCATGTGATTCCTTTCTTTATTCTTCGATTGTTGTGACGGGAGCGTTTGAGTTGATTAAGTTTTGGAGGTCGGAGGAGCGGGCAATGGAGGAGTTGTAGGCCTCGGCTTTGGCGTTATAGGAGTTGATGAGGGCGTTGAGTTGGTCGTTCAGAAGGTTGAGGGCCTGCTGCTCGGTGACGAGTTCGGCGCGGCGGGAGGAGAAAGTCCAGCTGTTGAAGCAGCCGGCGGTTTCGGCGCAGGTGTTGAATTCGGCGACGGCGGCGTCGAAGGCGGCGAGGCGGGTGTCGAGAGCGGCGGACTCGGCGGAGATTTGAGCTTCGAGAGATTTAAGTTCGGATTTGAGTTTTTCGATTTCGGCGATGAGGTCGTTGAAGGGGGCGATGTAGGATTCGTAGAAGGCGGCAACGGCGTCTTGGTCTTTGAAGTATTTGGCGTAGTGAGTTTCTAGGGCCTCCGGGAGGTCGGCGATTTGAGTGGCGAGGCGGACGTAGAGTTCCCCGATGCGCTCTTCTTCGGGGTAGGATTCGATAGTTTCTTTTAGTTCGGAGTGGCTTTGATAGACGGATTCGAGGAGGGGGACAAGTTCAGATTTTTCGAGGCCGGTGAGGCGAGTCCAGACGGCGTGGAGAAATTCGTGGGCGGAGGTGGATTCGCGGATGCCAGCGAGTTTAGTGTCGGTGACGTTGTAAACGTAGATGCGGTCGCCGGTGTAGCAACCGAGGACGGAGATGGCTTCGTCGTGGGATTCGCAGGATTCGTTGAAGTCGTCGCGGCTGGCGAGGATGGGGTGGGCGGCGTTCCAGATGCGCTCGCCGTCGGCGGTGAGGTTAAGGGAGGTTTTGATGGCGAGGGCGTCGGGTGTGGGGTTGTAGCCGATGCCTTTGAAGGTGTCGATGACGGCGGTGTGGTTGATGAGGAGAAAAATGAGGAGGGCGACCAAAAGGACGGAGGTGAGGATGATGGCGAGGTGGGATTTTTTGGTGCCAGAGCTATTCATGTTTGACCTTTAGGGTGAGTTCAGATTTGTTAACCGAGACGACGGCGATGTCGCCTTTTTTGAGCGTGCCTTTGATGATGGCTTCAGAAAGGAGCGATTCAAGGTGGTCTTCGATGGCGCGGCGAAGTGGCCTGGCGCCATTTTGGGGGTCAAAGCCTTTTTGGATGAGGAAGTGTTTGACTTTTTCGTCGAGACTTAAGCCGAGGTTTTTGGCGGCGAGGCGGTGTTTGAGGTCGGCAATGAGGTTGTCGAAGATTTTTTCGACGTTTTGTTCGGTGAGGGGGTGAAAGACGAGGATGCTGTCCAGGCGGTTGATAAGTTCGGGGCGCATGGCTTTTTTGAGGGCGCGCATGGCGTAAGTTTTGGATTCTTCGTATTCGCGTTCGAGGTCTTTTTTGGTCTTTTTGTGAGATTTTTCGGCGAAGCCGAAGGTGTCGTCGCGGTAGGCGTCGTTGGCGCCGAGGTTGCTGGTTAAGATGACGATGGTGTTGTTGAATTTGATTTTGTTGCCTTGGCCGTCGGTTAGGATGCCGTCTTCGAGGATTTGGAGGAGCATGTTGAAGACGTCCGGGTGGGCTTTTTCGATTTCGTCGAAGAGGACGACGGAGTAGGGGCGGCGACGGACGGATTCGGTGAGTTTGCCGCCGTCGTCATAACCGACATAGCCGGCGGGGGCGCCGACGAGCCTGCTGACGTTATGTTTTTCGCCGAATTCGGACATGTCGATTTTGATCAGGGCGTTGTCGCCGCCGAAGACTTCGCGGGCGATGACGCGGGCGAGTTCAGTTTTGCCGACGCCGGTCGGGCCCATGAAGAGGAAGGAGCCGATGGGGCGGTTTAGGTTGTTGATGCCGGAGCGGCCGCGGCGGATGGCCTTAGCGACGGAGGCGATGGCCTCGTCTTGACCGATGACGGATTTTTTGAGGTGTTGTTCGAGGTTGGCGAGGAGTTCCATTTCGTCGCCGTGGACTTTAGAGACGGGAATGCCGGTTTTGAGGGAGATGGCGGTGGCGAGGTTTTCTTCGGTGACGACGGGGGTGTCTTCTTCCTTGATGCCCTGTTTCTCAAGCTCCTTGATTTTTTCTTTGGTCTGTTCGGCTTTAGTCTTAAATTCGGCGGCGGTTTTGTAGTCGTTTTTTTCGGCGGCGGTTTCCATTTTGTCTTCGAAGGAGCCGAGGTCGATTTTGAGTTTTTTTAGTTCCCCGCCGCCTTTTTTGTCGGCTTCGACTTTGGCGATGGCGGAAGCTTCGTCAATGACGTCGATGACTTTGTCCGGCATGAAGCGGTCGTTGATGTAGCGGGTGGACATGGTGATGGCGGTTTCGAGAAGAGGGTCGGGGATGGTGACACCGTGGTGTTTTTCGTAGTGGGGTTTGATGCCCTTTAAGATGCGGAGGGTGACGCCAGGCGCGGGCTCTTCGACGAGGACGGTTTGGAAGCGCCGCGACAAAGCTTTGTCTTTTTCGATGGACTTGCGGTATTCGTCGAGAGTGGTGGCGCCGATGAGGCGGATTTGGCCGCGGGCGAGAGCGGGTTTGAGAATGTTGGCGGCGTCCATGGAGCCTTCAGAAGAGCCCGCGCCGGAGAGGAGGTGGAGTTCGTCGATGAAGAGAAGGATGGAGTCGTCGCTTGAGGCTTCGTCGATGATGCCTTTGATGCGTTCTTCGAATTCGCCGCGGTATTTGGTGCCGGCGAGGAGGGAGGAGAGGTCGACTTGGTAAATGTGTTTGCCGATGAGGAGGGAGGGGACTTCGTTTTTGACGATTTTTTCGGCGAGACCTTCGACGATGGCGGTTTTGCCGACGCCGGCTTCGCCAATTAAGACGGGGTTGGATTTGGTGCGGCGGCAGAGGACGGTGATGGTGCGTTCAATTTCTTTGTCGCGGCCGATGACGTTGTCGAGCTTGCCGGTGCGGGCCATTTCCGTGAGGTCGGAGCCGTAGCGAGAGAGCCATTTGAGCGGGGATTTGCGGGAGTATTTTTGTTTTTCTTTGGAGAATTTGTATTCTTCGACTTCGGTGTCAACGAGTTTTTCGATTTCTTCGGCGAGCTTGTCGAGGTCGACGTCCATTTTTTCGAGGAGGGTGGCGGCGTTGGAGTTTTGTTGGCTGATGAGGGCGTAAAGGAGGTGTTCGGTGCCGATGATTTCTAGGCCTTCGTCGCGGACGAAGTTGCGAGCCATTTGAAGGGTTAAAATCGTGGATTCGGAGAGGGACATCATGGCCATTTGGCCTTCAGCCTTGATGTCGACCGCAGGGCGGCCGAGGGCTTTTTCGGCCCTGTCGAGGTTGACATCCCAAGATTCAAGGAGTTTGGCGCCGCGGCTAGCGTCCATGGCGAGGATGCCAAGGAGGAGGTAGTCGGTCCCCATGTAGCCCTTGTTGTATTTTTTTGAGTAAAAGTCAGCTTTTTGAAGCGAGAAGCGGGCGTTCTCGGAGAGGCTGTGCATGATGTCGGAAAAGTCGTCTTGCATAATATGCATTATAGCGGATTAGCAGTCAGACGTCAAGAGTGCTAAAAGGAACCAAAAAAACTGGCTATAACGGCGAAAGTCCTTAGTCGGGGCCGGCCTCCTGTCGGGCTTCGCCCTCGCAGCGTCCCAAGGGGCTGGGCGCGCCCGTCGTCACGGGGCTACGGGGCCTTCATCCGTCGCTTCGCTCGCCTTTACAGGGACGGTCGTAACCTCCGGACACCCCGACGGTAAGGACTTTTCGCCTCGCCAGTTTTTTATTTGCTGTTGCGCTTTTCGATGATTTCCTGTGCGACGTTGGGTGGGACTTCCTCGTAAGCGAAGAGTTCCATCGTGGACGCGGCGCGGCCTTGGCTCATGGAGCGGAGGTCGGAAGTGTAGCCGAAGAGGTTCGCGAGCGGGCAGAAGGCGCGGATGACCTTGGTGCCGCCAGGGAGATCTTCCATTTCGTCGATGCGGCCACGGCGAGAGTTGATGTCGCCGATGACGTCACCCATGAAGTCTTCAGGGGTGGTGATTTCCATTTTCATGACTGGTTCGAGGAGGACAGGGTTGGCTTTCTTGATGCCTTCGCGAGTGGCGAGGGCGCCAGCGAGGGTAAAGGCGAGCTCGGAGGAGTCGACATCGTGGTAAGAGCCGTCGTAGAGGGTGGCTTTGACGTCGACAACTGGGTAGCCGGCGATGACGCCGCCGTTCAAGGTGTCTTCGATACCCTTTTGGACCGGTTTGCGGTATTCTTGCGGGACGACGCCGCCTTTGATTTGGTCGATGAACTCGAAGCCTTTGCCCGGTTCGTTCGGTTCGAACTTGACCCAGACGTCGCCGTATTGACCACGGCCACCGGATTGTTTGATGTGCTTACCTTGAGCCTCGGCGGTGCCACGGATGGTTTCGCGGTAGGCGACTTGCGGAGCGCCAGTGTTAGCTTCGACGCCGTGTTCGCGCTTCAAGCGGTCGATGATGATTTCTAGGTGAAGTTCGCCCATGCCGGAGATGATGGTTTGGCCGGTTTCTTCGTCGGTGTGGACGCGGAAAGTCGGGTCTTCTTCGGCGAGTTTAGAGAGGCCAATGCCCATTTTTTCTTGGTCGGCTTTGGTCTTGGGCTCGACGGCGATAGAAACAGGGGGATCCGGGAATTCGATGGATTCGAGGCGGATTGGGTGGGCCGGGTCGCAGAGGGTGGTGCCGGTCGTGCAGTCTTTGAGGCCGACGACGGCGGCGATGTCGCCCGCGCCGACGGAGGTGATTTCTTCACGCTTGTCAGCGAACATGCGGACGATGCGGCCGACGCGTTCCTTGTTGCCGGTGGAGGCATTGAGGACGAACGAGCCGGTTTCTAGCTTGCCGGAGTAGACACGGATGAAGATGAGCTTGCCAACGAAGGGGTCAGTGGCAATCTTGAAGGCGAGGGCACAGAGAGGTTCGGAGTCCGCGGCTTTGCGGACTTCTTCGTCGCCAGATTTGGGGTTGGTGCCGACGGTTTTGCCTTGGTCGCGGTCAAGCGGGGACGGGAGGTAGTCAGTCACGAGGTCAAGGACCTTTTCGACGATGACGCCACGGCCGTCACCACCGGTGACGAGGTAGAAGTCGCCGTCAAGGACGCGCTTACGAAGAGCGCTCTTAAGTTCTTCGACGGAGATGGCTTCTTCGCCGCCTTCAAAGAATTTTTCCATGAGTTTTTCGTCAGCGGAGACAGCCTCTTCGACGAGGACGGCGCGGGCGTTTTTAGCTTTTTCGAGCATGTCGGCCGGGATTTCGCCAACGGTGAGTTCGTGGTCGGCGTAGTCTTTGTAAGTGTAAGCCTTCATGTCGACGAGGTCAACGACGCCACAGATGTCTTTTTCGAAGCCGATGGGCAAGTGAATTGCGACGGCGTTTTTAGAGAGGCGTTTGTGGATGCTGTCGAGAGATTTGTAGAAGTCGCCACCGATTTGGTTGATTTTGTTGATGAAGCAAATGCGCGGGACGCCGTATTTAGTGGCTTGGCGCCAGACGGTTTCGGACTGCGCTTCGACGCCCATTTTGCCGTCGAAGACGACGACGGCGCCGTCGAGAACGCGGAGAGAGCGTTCCACTTCGGCGGTGAAGTCGATGTGACCTGGGGTGTCGATGATGTTGATTTTGTGGCCTTTCCAGT
>CAYODV010000036.1:0-5819 GCA_964402915.1 uncultured Candidatus Saccharibacteria bacterium | reverse complement strand
GCCAAACTGACCGACAAAAAATACTACCGCCACTCCGGCTTCCCCGGTGGCCTCACCGAACTCAAGCTTGAAGAAGTCTTAGAAAAAGACCCCGCTCTCGCCATTCGTGAAGCCGTCAAGGGAATGCTCCCGAAGAACAAATTAGCCGCTGACCGCCTCGCTCGCCTTCGCGTCTTCGCTGGCGCCGAGCACACTCACACGGCTCAAAATCCAAAGGAGATTAAATAATGGCAGACAAAAAATACATCTACGGTCTCGGCCGCCGCAAAGCCGCTTCCGCCCGCGCCCGCCTCTTTAAGGGCAAGGGAGAAATCACCATCAACGGCAAACCGGCGCTTGAATATTTCTCCGGCAACAAATCCATGCTCGCAGAAATCACCGACCCGCTCGCTCTGACCCAAAAGCAAAAAGACTACGACATCTCGATTCGTGTCACCGGTGGTGGCCTCGCCGGCCAAGTTGACGCCATCAAGCTCGCGATTTCGAAAGCTTTACAGACCGAAGCGCCCGACCTTCGCCCTGTCCTCAAGAAAGCTGGTTTCGTCAAACGCGACCCGCGCGAAAAGGAAAGGAAGAAATACGGCCTCCGCTCCGCCCGCAAGAAAGAGCAGTTCAGCAAGCGTTAGTAAAAATATTTTACTTTCTTTTGAAGTATTAAAAAATTTCTACAGTGAATTTATTTTAGCTTAGTCGTTTCGAGTACCCGAAGTTAGGAAGGGGCGCAGAAACAGATTTAGCTAAAATAAATTCCTGACTAGAAATTCCTACTGGAAAAGAAATGTAAAATATTTTTGTGTTGACTTTTCTATCAAAAATTGTTATAATTAAAGCATAACTTACTATGGATGGAGGCAAAGTTATGCCTCATTTTTTATTCAAGAAACCCAAAACATTCTCTATTAACTTTGAAGAACTCGAGGACACCCAGGCTCCAGAGGAACATTTTTGGGAAATCCAACGCGCCGAAGCCCTCGACATTTTGACCACATTTTTCTCATCTTGGCAATCCCTCTGGAACGACACTAAACGTTCTCTTGGCGACCTCAACCTCTCCGAAGAAGGCTTCCGCCGCCTCACTTACTACGAAAACGAACAACGCTCCAACGTCATCCGCCTCCTCGCCCGCATCCTCGTCTCTTGGGAAAAAGACGAACGCCTCACCTTCGAGGCCGCCGTCATCTGCCTCGCCAAAGAACTTCGCCCCTCGCTCCTAAACTTTGAAACCGACCAAAAAGAAAACTTCACCCTCTCTGACGCCCAACTTGCCCGCATCGACGCCTTCAAAAACCGCGAAGCCCTCTCGCTCAAAAACACCATCCGCGAACTTCAACGCCTCTCTTGGTACAAATTTGAATTCGGCGACAAAGTCCTCACCCTCTCCGCCGCCAAAGACCTCATCGAAGAAAAACTCCACCTCACCTACTTCGACTTCCTCGACTTCAAAGAAGAGCCCGACTTCCACGCCCACGGCTTCTTCCCCAGCCTCCTCCAAGACTCCGCCGACTTCGGTCTCTAAACTCTAGACACAAAAAATGGTCCCCGAAATGAGACTCGAACTCATAATCCTTTGCAGGAAGCAGATTTTGAGTCTGCCGCGTATACCAGTTCCGCCATTCGGGGACGTACGCCCATTATATCACACTACTCCCCGAAAATCCATTTTCGGATCCGGTCAAACAGCGTATCCTCGTTTTGCGGCAGCTCCGCCCCTTCTGTCGTGGCATCCGCAATCTCCTCCTGCACCTTCGCTTCCTCGGTCACCGGACTAATCTGCTCCGCCGTCACCAGGAGCCGCTGCCGGCTCGTCCCTAACGGCCAACATGTCACCAGCGTCATAATCGGCTTGTCCGTCTCCACCACCAGCTTACTCACCTCCGTCGGCCACACCACCTCGTTCTTCGTCATCCGATAGGTATATCGCACCGAATTATAATGTACATAAATTATATCGCCCTCCTCCAGCCGCTCCAGCCCCGAAAAGATAAACTTATACTGGTTCGCCGAATAAATATCGCCCGCCGAATGCCCCATCACCACAAAGTTTCCCACCTCGCCAGGATACGCACTCGCCCCGTTAATCCGATAATGCACCACCCCGTAGTTCATCGCGCTCATCACGTCGTCCAGCCCAATCCCAAAATGTAGCGGCACATCCACGTTCAGCTTCGGAATAATCAGCTTATTCTCCGCCGACACTTTCGTCAGTGTCACCGTCGGATCCACCGCCTCAATCTCCCCCGCCGGCGACTCACCCGGACTCACATATGCCGCAATCGGCGCAAAAATCAACCGATTATATTGCAAAAACAAAATGAGCAGCACCACGGAAAGCCCCATAATCACCGGCATCAACTTCCGCCTCCGCGAAGTAGTTTTTTCTCGCTCTAACGCTCGCGCGCGAATCTTGCTTTTCAGCCCCTCTGACCCCTGTTTTTCGCTTGATTGGAGCGCGGGCGGATTCTCCGCAAAATTCGCCCCCATTTTCTCCTCTGCCGCCTTCTCGCGAATCTCTTTCACCTGCTGCTTCGCGACATATTCCTTCGCCGCATTCATATAATACTCGCTATAATACTTCTGATAATAATCTTGCCACGCCGTGTGGTACTTCTTCCAGTCCTCGTTCGACACCGTCTTTAGGACCGGCGTCGCCGACGCCCCCAAAACCTGCCCCCGCGTGGTCTCTTGCCCCGAATAAATCGCCTTATCTTGCTTCTTAATAAACTCGCTCGCGGCCTCCACCTCTTTCTGCTCATAGGCCATCAAAACCTTCCGCCGCGCTATTTCTGCCGCCGCCAATCTCTGTTTATCATCATAAGAAAGCCCACCGGTTTTTGAATCCATATATAGAATTATATCACAAAATCATATATAATAATATCATTAACAAGGAGTTTTTATGTTTGACACCGCCCCCTATCAAAAACAAATGGCTGCCACCTTTGACAAATTCAAAGAAGACCTCAAAAAGGTTCGCACCGGCCGTGCCCACCCCGACATGCTCGCCGGCGTCAAAGTTGAAGCCTACGGCCAATGGATGCCTCTAAACCAAGTCGCCAACGTCACCGTCTCCGGCGGCACCATGCTCCTCGTCACGCCTTACGACCCCTCGACCATCCCCGGCATCTCTAACGCCATCCGCTCCGACTCGTCTTTAGGCCTCAACCCTTCCGATGACGGTCGCGTCGTCCGCGTCCCAATTCCTCCGCTCACCGAAGAACGCCGCAAAGAAATCGTCAAAACCGCCTCTAAATCCGTCGAAGACGCCAAAGTCCGCATCCGCAACGTCCGCGAAGACGCCCGCAAAGACCTCAAAAGCCAAGAGCTTCCCGAAGACGCCAAAAAGCGCGCGGAAAAAGCCATCGACGACCTCACCAAAGACATGAGCGACCAAATCGACGCCACCTTCAAAGAAAAAGAAAAAGAAATCATGCAAATCTAGCAAGCTTATGGTAAAATAGTTCCATGAACATCTTTTTGGGAATTGTTTTAGGATTACTAGTTTTAACGTTTTTAATCACCGCGCACGAATTCGGCCACTTCATCATGGCTAGACGCTCCGGCGTCCGCGTCAAAGAATTCGGCATCGGCTTCCCGCCCCGCGCTATTGCTTGGGTCAGAAACAAACCCGAACCAGGAAAGAAAAAGGGGAAGTGGACCCGCATTAAACGAGCGGACTGGCAAAAGGAACAGGACTCCCTAATCTTCAGCCTTAACTGGCTCCCCATCGGCGGCTTCTGCGCCATGGACGGCGAGTCGGACGACGAGACAAGACCCGGCACCTTCGGCTCCGTCTCCTTCTGGAAAAAGACTAAAATCCTCTTTGGTGGTGTCATGATGAATTGGCTCGTCGCCTTCCTGATTTTGACCGTCCTCTGCTGGACTGGCCTCCCAGAAATCATGACCAACCAATTCAGCATTAAGTCGGACGAGCAAATCTCTGCCGACTCTTACGTCACCGTCAGCGAAGTCATGTCCGGCTCCCCCGCGGAAGCCGCTGGCTTTAAGGAGGACGATAAAATCATCTCCATCGACGGTCAAACCATCCGCACCTCCTCCGACATCATCGACTTCAACAACGCTCACGCCGGCAAAACCGTTACCTACACCGTCTTACGTGACTGCACAAAATCTAGTAAATACAAAAATGGGCTTTACGATGGATGGGCCGACTATTGCGGCGGGCTTACGGCGACCGGTGAGATTAGCTACCCGAAAGTAGAAGAAAATCTGAGCGTCACTCTTAATCCTGCCGATTCCGAATACCTCCTCGGCATCACCATGTCATCGCCCGCCGTCACTTACCGCTACACTTGGTCTGCACCTGTCGTTGCTGCCGGCCTCACCATCCAAACCACCGGGGAAACTTTCAAAGGTCTCGGCCAACTCGTCGTCAATCTCGTCACCGGCGCCGCCCGCCAAGTTTCCTCCGACGAATCCGTCCGTCAGGAAGGCAAAGACCAGCTCGAAACCGCCGGCAACTCCGTCTCTGGCATCGTCGGCATCATCGGCAACTACTTCCCGGGCCTCCTCTCCGCCGGCCCCACTTACATCGCCCTCTTCACCGCCATCATCAGCATCTCCCTCGCCTGCATGAACGTCCTCCCCATCCCCGCCCTCGACGGCGGCCGCTGGTTCATGATTTTCCTCTGCCGACTCCGCCACAAAAAACTCTCCAAAGAACGCGAACAGTCCATCGTCGCCAAATCTTTCGTCGTCCTGCTCATCCTCATGGCCATCATCACCGTCATGGATATCATCAAACTCTTCTAGCTTATGAAAACCGCACTAAAAACCGTTTCTCTCCTTCTCTGGGTCGCCATCGTCCTCATCGCCGCAGAGTACGCCGTTTCCTTCGGCCTTTACTTCCTCCTCGGCCGAGAAACTCTCTCTACCCCCGTCTGGACGACCGTCGCTAACGCCCTCATCTACGCTCTCGCCAGCTTCCTCATCATCTACTTGCCGGTCAAACTCCTCAAAAAACCCCGCCCCTCCCGCACCGACCTCGGCTACAAAGGTCTCCCCACCTGGGCCGACCTTGGCCTCGCCCCCGCTGGCTTCGTCGTTTACCTCATCCTCGCCGCCCTCCTCCTCGCCGTCTTCAAAAACTTCTCCTTCTTCGACGCTAGCGAGGCCCAAGACGTCGGCTACTCCCTCCTCTCCACCCCGCTAGACCGCATCGTCGCCTTCTTCGCCCTCTGCCTCGTCGCCCCCGTCGCCGAAGAGCTCATCTTCCGCGGCTGGCTCTACGCCAAACTCCGCACCCTCCTCCCCAGCAAACACCTCTCGCTCATCCTCTCCACCCTCCTCGTCTCCCTCCTCTTCGCCGCCCTCCACGGCCAATGGAACGTCGCCGTCAACGTCTTCGCCATGAGCCTCGTCCTCTGCGGACTGCGGGAAATCACCGGCACCATCTACGCCGGCACCCTCCTCCACATCCTCAAAAACACCGTCGCCTTCGTCCTCGTTTACATTGTCGGCATGGGCTAATTATGATATAATTTCAGCATGACATTAGATGATTACCGCAACGAAAGGTTGCGCAAACTTGAAGAAATCAAAAGCCTCGGCATCGACCCCTACCCCGCCAAATCTTTCCGCACCCACAAAATCGGCGAAATCCTAACCAACTTCGCCGAATTAGAAGGCAAGGAGGTAACGATAGCGGGAAGAATCTCTGCAATTCGTAGCTTCGGAAAACTGGCTTTCGTAAAGGTAAAAGACATATCTGGAGAAATTCAAATCTTCATGGTTGCGAGCGGGGAGAATGGCGCTTCTCGCGGAGGGTCCGGAGGTCACGACCGAGGATTAGCGGCCGAGCC
>CAYODV010000035.1:0-6677 GCA_964402915.1 uncultured Candidatus Saccharibacteria bacterium | reverse complement strand
CGAAGATTACGAAGACGGCATGACCCTCTACGAAGAAATGATTAAATACGTCGCCAAGGAAACTTGGGGCACCCTTAAGTTCCATGTTCAAAACTTCGACATCGACCTTGAAAACGGCGGCAAACCTTGGCCCCGCATCAAATACGCCGACCTCTTGAAACAAGAGTATGACGTCGACGTCTTCAACCCCAACAGGGAACAGCTCTGCCAAATCCTTCGCACCGAATTCGCAAAAAGCGAAGACAAAAACGACTCCGCCGCCAAAAAATCTCTCGAACACACTTTAGAAACCGCCACCACCCCACACCTCATCGACCACGTCTGGAAGCTCATCCGCAAACGCTCCGCCGGCCCGTTCTGGCTAGTTGAAGAACCGCTCGAACTCTCCCCTCTGGCCAAGAAAAACCCGGACAACCCCCGCGTCACCGAACGCTTCCACCCCGTCATCGCCGGCACGGAAATGGGGAACGGCTTCTCCGAACTCAACGACCCGCTCGACCAACTCGAACGCTTCAAAGAACAACAGGCCGCCCGCGACGCTGGCGATTCTGAAGCGCAAATGCTCGACATGGATTTCGTGGAAATGCTGGAATACGGCATGCCTCCCGCCTGCGGCTGGGGCAACAGTGAGCGCAACTTCTGGCTCCTCGAAGGCGTCTCCGGCAGGGAAGCAGTACCATTCCCAATTATTAAAAAGAATAAAAATTAGTTTTATTCTTTTTCTATCGTGCTTATGCTATAATTATTATATGTCCAATAAAGTCATGATCATCGGAACAGGCAACGTCGGCGCGTCAATTGCTTTTTCCTTAATTAACCAACGCACCGCCGTCAACGAACTCGTCCTGGTTGACATTAATACAGAAGACGCCGAAGGCGAAGCCATGGATCTCCGCGACGCTCTCGCCGTCGCCCCCTCCTACATGAAAATCAAAGCCGGCTCTTACGCCGACAGCCGCGGCTGCGACATCATCGTCATCACCGCCGGCGCCAACCAGAAACCTGGAGAGACTCGCCTTGACTTGCTCAAGAAAAACGCCGGCATCTTCCGCCCCATGATTAAAGAAATTATGACTAACGGCTTCCGCGGCATCTTCCTCGTCGTCACTAACCCCATGGACGTCATGACCTACCTCACCTGGAAATACTCCGGCCTCCCCGCCGAACACGTCATCGGCTCCGGCACCGTTCTTGACTCCGCCCGCCTCCGCCTCAAACTCTCGGAAAAACTCAACGTCCACCCGAAGTCCATCCACGCCTTCCAAATCGCCGAACACGGCGACAGCGAATTCGCCCTTTGGTCCACCGCCAACGTCTCCGGCCAGCCCGTCTCCACCTTACTCAGCAAAAACGCCCTCGCGGAAATCGAAGATTACGCTCGCAACGAAGCCTACGAAATCATCGCCAAAAAAGGCGCCACCCACTATGGCATCGGCGTCTGCGTCACCCACATCATCCACTCAATCTTAAACGACGAACGCCGCGTTCTCCCCGTCTCGTCTTATGACGATTGGCAAAACGTCTTCACCGGCTTCCCCACCGTCGTCGGTCGCCGCGGCGCCATCAAACGTCTCAACATCCCCATGTCCGAGGAAGAGGGAATCAAGTACCAAAAGTCCGTCAACACTTTGAAAGCCGCCATCAAAGAACTTCACGTTCGCGCTTAAAAAATCTTCAAAATCATATATAATATATAGTATGAAAAAGTTATTTTTGGCACTCATACTAGCATTAACTTTAACTCTCTTCGGCGGCACCGCCCAAACCTTCGCCTCCGCCAATGACTTTTACTTCACCGACACCACCTTCGACTACTACCTAGAAAAACTCGACGACGGCCGCAGCAAAATGCACGTCGACGAAATCTTAATCGCCGTCTTCCCCAGCACCAACCAAAACCACGGCATCGAACGTTGTATCCCTAAAAAATACAACAACGTTTCCATCCTCCCCAACCCTAACTTCACCGTCACTAGAAACGACACCAGCGAGCCCTTCACCACTTATAACGACGGCGACTTCCTCTGCCTCCGCATCGGCAACGCCAACCAATATGTTCATGGCGAACAAATCTACAGCATCTCCTACGATGTCGAAAACGTCATCTTAAACCCCACTAACGCCACCGGCCAAGAACTCTACTGGGACATCAACGGCACCGGCTGGAGCCAAAAATTTGAATCCATCACCGCCCGCGTCCACCTCCCCGCATCGCTCAATCTCGCCCGCAAGAGCCAAGACACCAACCATCTCTCTTGCTACGTCGGTAAATACGGCATCTCTGGCTCCGCCGCTACCTCTCGTTGCACTATCACCGCCGACACTTCCACCGACTCTAAATACCCCTACGTTCTCGCCTTCACCGCCGAAAACCTAAAACCCGCCGAAGGTCTGACCATCAACATCGAATTCCAGCCCGACACTTTCTTCGTCAAAGGCCCCGACCCCAATTACAGCCTCTTCATCGCCATCGGCATCACCGTCCTTATCTCAGCCTTTCTAATTTACAAATGGGTCAAAGCTGAACAAAAAATCAAGGAAAAGAAGGCTCTCGCTAAAGACAAAGCCGTCCCAGTCCAATATGTCCCGCCGCATGGCCTCACCGTCGCCGAAGCCGGCACCGTCTGGCTTAAAAGCCATAAATCTCTCCAAGTTGCCACTTTGATGGAGCTCGCCGTAAAGCACGACATCGAGCTCGAAAAAGGTGAAAAGAAAACCTTCGGCGGCTACAAATGGAAAATCCACATCAAGCGCACCGCCGACCTCACCGCTGAACAAACCATCGTCCTCGAAATCCTCAATGGCGGCTCCTCAGTCCACGACGGCGACACCATCGAAGTCAAACGCCACTCCTCCACCTCTCACCTTGAAAAACTCGGTCGCGACTTCCCAAAAAAAATCGAAGGCAACCTCCGCGGCAAACAGCTTTTCGAACCAGAAAAAGACCACAAATCAGCTAGTAACTTAGTCGTCATAGTCTTCATTCTGTCTTTTCTATTCATTTTCGGCATCAGCGCCCTCATCAGCCTCGCCAGAACCCTCATTGACGTTCTTGAAATCTCTGTTATCACCATCATCTTCTCAGTCTCCTCATTCTTCATCATCGCTGTTACCTCGGCCATCGTAGGCTCTCGCATCTCCAAATACAAAAAACGCACTCTAGAAGGCATTAAAACCTCCAAATACCTCGACGGCCTCAAGAAATACATGACCCTCGCCGAAACGGACCGCATCAAGTTCCTCCAATCCGTTAAAGGCGCCGACACCTCCAACCAGGGCATCGTCAAACTCTGGGAAAAACTCCTGCCTTACGCCATCATCTTCGGCATTGAAGACTCCTGGATGGAGGAACTCAACAAATACTACCAAATGGACGACGTCACCAACCCCTACTGGCTCCACGGCACCACCTACTTCCCAGTCTCCGACTTCCACTCCTTCACGTCCTACACCTCCAGTTCAATCTCCAGCTCCACCGCCTCCAGCTCCTCCGGAGGTTCCTCCGGCGGCGGGGGCGGCGGCTTCTCCGGAGGCGGGGGAGGCGGGGGAGGAGGAGGGGGTTGGTAGAAACTCAGTAGGGTCTTTTTGAGACAATAAAGAACTTTTACCGACAGTAAAAATAACCTTGATACCATTTTCGAGCACTTGCTTGTCATAGGGCGCAGAAAATAGGCTATTAAGGTTATTTTTACGATCGCGGAAAAGTTCCCGTCGAAAAAAGAACCCTACCGAGTTTCTACTCAATATGTTATAATCTAACCATGTTAGACATCAACTTCATCCGCACTAACCTCGACCTCGTCGAAAAATCCAGCCGCGAAAAAGGCTATCGAATTGACTTCAAATCACTGTTAGAGCTCGACGACTCCCGCAAAGCTCTGCTTCAACAAGTCGAAGACTTAAGACAACAAAAAAACGCCAACGCTACTAAACTCAAGGGTATCAAAGGAAAACCCGACCAAAGCTTAATCGACGCCGGCAAAAAGATTAAAGAAGAACTCTCCGGACTTGAAAAATCCCTCTCAGAAAAAGAATCTGAACTCAAATCCGAACTCAAACGCGTCCCCAATATCATCTTCGACGACGTCCCTCTTGGCGGGGAAGAATGCTCCAAAGAAGTCAAAAAATGGGGCAACAACAAAGAAAAAGGTATCGACCACCTCGACTTTGCTACCTCTCGCGACTGGGTAGATTTTGAACGCGGCGCCAAAGTCGCCGGCGCCAAGTTTTACTACCTCAAGGACGGCCTCGCCCTCCTCGAAAACGCCCTGCTCCAATTCGGCCTCAAAAAAGTTTTAGAACACGGCTTCACCTTCATGACTGTCCCCGACCTCGTGTCCTCTAAAGTCCTTGAAGGCTGCGGCTTCAACCCCCGCACCTCTGACCAGTCCGACGAATATTACATCGAAGGCGAAGACCTCGCTTTAATCGCCACCGCCGAAATGCCCCTCACCGGCTACCACATGGACGAAATCCTCGACGAAAAAGACCTCCCGCTCTTCTACGCCGGCTACTCCGCCTGCTTCCGCAAAGAAGCCGGCGCCTACGGTAAATACACTCGCGGCCTCTTCCGCGTTCACCAATTCAACAAACTGGAAATGTACGCCTTCTGCCTCCCCGAACAGTCTAAAGAAATCCACGAAAAAATCCTCGCCGTCGAAGAAGACATCTGGCAATCCTTGAACATCCCTTACCACATCATCAACATCGCCGCCGGCGACCTCGGCGCCCCCGCCGCGAAAAAATACGACCTCGAATATTGGTCACCCGTCAACCAAAAATATCAAGAACTCACTTCCTGCTCCAACTGCACCGACTTCCAAGCCCGTGCGGTCAACTGCCGCGTCCGCCGCAAAAACGGCTCGATTGAATTTGTCCACACACTTAACGGCACCGCCATCTCCCTCGCTCGCTCCATGGTCGCCGTACTCGAAAACTATGCTCAAGAAAACGGGAAGCTCAAAGTCCCAGATGTCTTGAAACCCTATCTAAACAACAAGGAGGAATTATAAACCATGATTAACAAAGTTGATATTTCTGGCAGCAACTATAAAATCGAGGAAAACTTCAAAAAATACGTCCAGAAAAAAATCGGTAAGCTCGACCGTTATCTCCCCCGCGCCCATAAAAAAGACGTCGTCGCCAAAGTCGTCGTCACCGAAGTCGACCGCGACCACGGCAACAAATACGAAATCTCTGTCGCCATGGAAATCCCTGGTGGCAAAGTCATCTCCGCTAAAGACGAATGTTCCAATCTCTACGCCGGCATCGACATCGTCGAAGCCAAGCTCACCGGCCAAATCCGTCGCTTCAAACTTGAACAAAACCCCCACCTCAAGAAAGAAAAAAGAGGCCTTAAGGGTTTGTTTAAGCGCGGCTAATGTGCTAGAATATAACAGATATAGTTTTTAATCCCGTGGAGTAAGCAATGGCTACAGACAAAGCGGCTATCAAGCCACCTAAGACCGCAAAACCGAAAGAAATCAAAGAAAAGAAACCGACCGACAAACTCGCCGACAAAACCAAGCTCGACAAGTTTCTGCAGGGCATTTTTGGCGACGCTCAGAAAAAAATCCTCAAACGCTACTATAAAAAGGCTCAGGACATCACCAAACTCGAACCCAAGTTCGAAAAAATGTCGGACGAGGAGTTAAAGGTTAAAGCCGCCGAACTTAAAGAAAAGTCCCAGAAAAAATCTCTCGACGACCTCCTTCCCGACGTCTTCGCCCTCTGCCGTGAAGCCACCAAACGCGTCCTCGGCATGCGCCCTTACGACGTCCAGCTCATCGGCGGTATCGCCCTCCACGAAGGCAACGTCGCCGAAATGAAAACCGGCGAAGGCAAAACCCTCGTCGCCCTCCTCCCCGCCGTTTTGAACGCGCTCCCCGGTAAAGGCGTCCACGTCGTCACCGTCAACGATTACCTCGCTCAACGTGACGCCGGCTGGAACGGCCCCGTTTACGACTTCCTCGGCCTCTCCGTGGGCGTCATCATCAACAACGCCTCCTTCGTTTACGACCGCAACTTTGAAAACACCGAACACGCCGACGAACGCTTCCGCCACTTAAAGCCCGCCACCCGCAAAGAAGCCTACAACGCCGACATCACTTACGGCACCAACAACGAATTCGGCTTCGACTACCTCCGCGACAACATGACCAGCGAAGTCAAATACCTCCGCCAGCGTGAACTCAACTTCGCCATCGTCGACGAAGTTGACTCCATCTTAATCGACGAAGCCCGCACCCCGCTCATCATCTCCGCCCCCGCCGGGGACAACCCCGACGCTTACTACGCCTTCGCTCGTATCGCCAGCACCCTCACTCCTGAAGATTACGTCGTTGACGAAAAACACCGCTCCGTCACCCTCACCGACAAAGGTGTCGAAAAAGTCCAGGAAACACTTGGCATCGACGAACTTTACTCCACCAAACACACCAACTTCGTTTATCACATGGAGCAAGCCCTCCGCGCCGAAACTCTCTTCAAGCGTGACAAAGATTACGTTGTGACCAACTCCGGCGAAGTCATCATCGTCGACGAACACACCGGTCGTCTTATGCAAGGTCGCCGTTACAACGAAGGCCTCCACCAAGCCATCGAGGCCAAAGAAGGCGTCGCCGTCAAACAAGAGTCCATGACCCTCGCCACCATCTCTTTCCAAAACTTCTTCCGTC
>CAYODV010000034.1:0-7107 GCA_964402915.1 uncultured Candidatus Saccharibacteria bacterium | reverse complement strand
AAAAGAAAAAACTCAAACAATGGTTCTTCAAAATCACCGACTACGCCGACGAACTCCTCGAAGACATTGACAGCCTCGACTGGCCCGACAAAATTAAGACCATGCAACGTAATTGGATAGGGAAAAGCACGGGGGCAGAGGTGGAGTTTGAGATAGTGAGCGGGGAGAAGTGTGTTTCTTGCGGGGGGTCCGGAGCCAACGGGCGTCCCTGTAAAGGCGAGCGAAGCGACGGATTAGCGCGCGAGCCCCGTAACGACGGGAGCGAGCGACGCGCCCCCGCAAAAACACCTTCGACCGCAAGCGAACATATTATTGTTTTCACGACCCGCCCCGACACCATTTACGGCGCCACCTTCCTCGTCCTCGCCCCCGAACACCCCTTAATCAAAGACCTCGTTAACGACAACACTCGCGCCGAAGTCGAAGCCTACTGCAAGCAAGCCATCAAAAAATCGGAAATTGAACGTCAAGAAAACAAAGAAAAAACCGGCGTCTTCACCGGCGCTTACGCCACCAACCCCGCCACCAAGGAACAAATCCCCATCTGGGTCGCTGACTACGTCCTCATGGGCTACGGCACCGGCGCCATCATGGCCGTCCCCGCTGGCGACGACCGCGACCGGCAGTTCGCAGAAAAATTCAACTTACCAATAGTAGAAATCACCAAAGTTCCAGAAAAACCCTTCGGCACCCCGAAAACCACCTACCGCATGCGCGACTGGCTCATCTCTCGCCAACGCTACTGGGGCTGCCCCATTCCCATAGCTTACGACAAAGACGGCCAACCCCACCCCATCCCCGAAGACCAACTCCCCGTCATGATTCCGGAAATCACCGACTTCAAACCCGACAACTCCGGCCACTCCGCCCTCGCCAAGGCCACCGACTGGCTTAAATGTGAAATCGACGGCGAAGAAATGACCCGCGAAACCGACACCCTAGACGGCTACGCCTGCTCCTCGTGGTACCTCTGGCGCTACGCCTCCCCGCACTGCGCCGACCACGCTTGGGATCAAAAAGCCATCAACTACTGGGAACCGCTCGACATCTACTGCGGCGGCGACCACGCCGTGGCTCACCTGCTTTACATCCGCTTCTGGTGCAAATTCTTCGCTGACGAAGGGAAACTCCCCTTCCGCGAACCTATCATGAAACTTCTTTACAACGGCTACATCAACGCCCCCGACGGCAAAAAAATGAGTAAATCCAAGGGCAACGTCATCGACCCGCTCGACGTCATCAACGACGGCTACGGCGCCGACACCCTCCGCACCTACGAAATGTTCATCGGCCCCTACGACCAAGACGCCGCCTGGAACCCCCGCTCGGTGGGGGGTGTCTATCGCTTCCTTAACCGCTGCTGGACTCTAGTATTCGGAGAATCGCAAAGTTCTTTCGAAGCGACTAAAGAAAATTCACAGATTTCCGGAGGAGACCACGAAAGAGCGCAATCGATGGCCGGTGCTACCCGAATCGCATTGCGCTCTGCACGCCTGGGCGACGACGGAAATCAGACTGAATTTTCCCAAGCAAGAAAGAACCTTTGCGATTCTACCACTTTGAGGCACAAGACCATCAAGAAAGTCACCGACGACATCGAACGTGCCGCCTTCAACACAGCCATCTCGACTCTCATGGAATACGTCAACGAACTCTACAAAGTAGGCGCCTCCAAAGAAGACCTCATCACGCTCGCCAAACTCCTCAAACCCTTCGCCCCTCACCTCGCCAGCGAAATGCTCGAACAACTAGAATCCGACGACGCCTGGCCAGAATATGACGAAAAATACCTCACGGCCGACACCGTCGAAATCGTCGTCCAGGTCAACGGCAAACTCCGCGCCAAAATCACCATCCCCGCCGACAGTCTCGCCGACGAAGCCAAAATCACCAAACTCGCCCTAGCCGACCCCAACGTCCAAAAATTCGCCGCCAAACCCAAAAAGACCATCTACGTCCAGAAAGCCAAACTCTTAAACATCGTTGCGTAAAACCAAAAAACGTGATATTATAAATCAAAGTATCTATTATTAAAGGAGCTATATGCCTGAACCTAAAAAACAGAGCAGCCCGCGTAAAACCGGTTTGAGAAGGAGCCACATCCGCCTCGACCTCGCCAGGGCTGTCAATAAGATTTCCCCTGTCAAAGCTTTTGAGACCAAGAAAAAGACTCCGCGCGTCAAGGTCAAAACCGTCAAGCCGGAAAGAACCGCCTCTGTCAAAGCCACCAAAAAAGCCACGACTAAGGCCAAACTCGCTAAAAAATCTAACGCAAAGAAGAAATAACAATGGCATCAAATCGGCATTTAGGCAGAATTATATCACTCCAGAGCTTATACGAATTTGAGTTCCGGAGCAAGGCGGGCGACGCCACGGCCGACATTGACCATATCGTCGCAAAAAACATCCTTCCGTACGAAAAAGCCCTCGGCGACACCGAGTTTGTTTACAACCTCGCTCGTGGCGTCGTCGAAAAAACCGAAAGTCTAGACAGCGACCTCACACCTCTGGCCCCCGAATGGCCAATTTCCTCCATCGCCGCCATCGACCGCAACGTCCTCCGCATCGGCCTTTACGAGCTCAAATACTGCTCGGAACATGTCCCTCCCAAGGTCGCCATCAACGAAGCCGTCGAGCTTGCTAAAGCTTTCGGCTCGGAAAACTCTTCAAAGTTCATCAACGGCGTTCTCGGCACCGCATACAAACAACTCGGTTTCGACGACTCCGCCCCCAAAGACAACCATGAATCAAAGCCAAAAACTTCCAGCAAGGCCAGCGACTCCGCACCGGACCACTCCGACCAAGAAGTCGCCGAGCGTCCGGAAGGGAAGTAACCTCAAGGTTCCCGAAGCTCTCCCCAAAGAGTATCGCCCTTCCGCCATCGACAAGTTCAAGGAAACCGTCTTTAGAAAAAAGCCGGTCATCCAAGAAATCGTCCGCGAACCCACCGCCGGTGGCATCGTTTTTCGCCTGTCTAAAGACCAAAAAGACATCGAAATCTTACTGATTCAAGACAGCAAAAACCGCTGGACGATCCCCAAGGGCCACATCGAACCCGGCGAAACCGCCAAACAAACCGCCATCCGCGAAATCGGCGAAGAAGCGGGGCTTTTCCATATCAACACCCTGTGTTGGCTTGGAAAAATCCACTTCAAATACCGCCGCCTCGACAAACTCGTCCTCATGACCACTCAAATCTACCTCGTCCACTCCCTTGACCCCCGCGAAACCCCCACCAAGGAAAAATGGATGAACGGCATTAAATGGTTCAAGTTTGCCGACGCCCTCGATGCCATCGAATATGAAGACATCGAAAAACTCATGTTAATAGCAAAGAAAAAAATCCGCGCAGGAGAATTCTAAATTGAACACCAAAGAATATCAACAGTTCGCCAAGGAAAAACTTGGCTTTGAGTTCCACGACATCAACCTACTCGTCACGGCACTCACTCACCGCAGCTACGTCAACGAACACAAAAACGCCACCCACGACCATAACGAACGCCTGGAATACCTCGGCGACGCCGTCCTTGAACTTGTCACCTCCGACTTCCTCTATCGCCACTTCAACGAGCCCGAAGGCATCATGACCGCCTGGCGCTCCGCCCTGGTTCGCACCGAATCCATCGGCGACGCCGGCCTCAAACTCGGCTACGCCCCCCTCGTCCGCCTCTCTCACGGCGAAAAAATGGGACTAGAACGCGCCCACGCCGTCATCCTCGCCGACTGCTTCGAAGCCGTCATCGGCGCCATCTACCTTGACCAAGGCTACGACACCGCCCAAAAATTCATCGAAAAACACATCCTCGTCAAAATCGACGACATCATTGAATCCGACTCTTGGCGCGACGCCAAATCCTACTTCCAAGAACTTACCCAAAAAATCGACTGCGGCACCCCCACCTACCACACCATCAAAGAAGAAGGCCCCGACCACGACAAAACCTTCACCGTCGCCGTTTACGTCGGCAAATCCATCTTCGGCACCGGTGTCGGCCACTCCAAACAAGACGCCCAAACCATCGCCGCAAGAGAAGGCATCAAAAAAATCAAAAAACTCCACCCCGAACTCGCCAAAAAGTTCACCCGCAAATTCCCCAAAGCCGAAAAATCCTCTTGACTTTCGCCCGCATTTGGCTTATACTTAACCTAGTTTGTAAACACAAACTGCGAGATCATCTTTACACAGTAAGAAGTTGAGAGCTTATATGTTCAAAAATCCACGCGTCTGGCTAAACGGGTGGTTTTTTGGTTCTCGCCCCTGTTAGCTATTGACTTCATAAGCATTTCGTGCTATAATATAGGCATATATTTTGAAAGGAGGGGATTCAGAATGTCGTATCATAGTGAAGCTGACATCGTACGCCAAGAAACCGGCCGTCTGCCGGAAATCTTTTACAAAACCGCTATGGAACCCGCCAAACCGCCCGTCAAAACCTCGACCGAACCGCCGCGAGACCTCTGGGAAAAATTCTTCGGCCTCTATCAGGAAACCAGAAAACTCCTCCAGGCCGTCGGCCTTTACCGTGGGCTAATCGAAGGAACCAGCACCGAAGAAGACCAAAAACGCATCCTCGAAGTCTCCGAGCACTACCACTCCGACAGCCTCGAATCTCTGGAAAAATGCATCGACGGCCACGACAACAACGCCAACACCATCGCAAAAGACATCTCGGAAATTTACGCCTCGGCTGGACTCCACCTCACCCCCGCCTGGCTCCGAATGTGTATAGAAAAAGACCGTGACGGAGTTAGACGAAAAATCCGCTTGGCTCGCGCCGAACATCGCTTCCCTAAATTTGAGAACCCCGCTCATTAGAGCGGGGTTTCCTCTTGCCAAAAATAAAAAAATAATGTAAAATAAAGAAACTAAATAATTTAAGGAGAAAATCCAATGCTCGCGATTCGCATGCAGCGTAATGGCCGAACACACACCCCTGTGTATCGGATAGTCGTCCAAGAATCCCAGCGTCACCCTCTTTCCGGGCGCGTTGTGGCCGAGGTCGGCAACTACAACCCAGAAACCAAAAAACTCGTTCTCGACAAAGAAAAAGTCGAGTTCTACCTTAAGAACGGCGCCCAGCCTTCCAGCCGCGTCGCCATCACTCTTAAAAAGAACGGCATCAAACTGCCAAAATGGTACAAACCCGCCCCCAAAAAGCAGGCCAAGGCCAAACACGCCGACAAGCTCCGCAAAAACCAGCCCAAAGAAGCTCCCGCTGAAGAAGCTCCCGCTGAATAAATAAAACTGCAATTAGTTCTTTTTGAGACAATAAAGAACTTTTACCGACAGTCAAAATAACCTTAATACCATTTTCGAGCACTTGCTTGCACCGGGCGCAGAAAATAGGCTATTAAGGTTATTTTGACGATCGCGGAAAAGTTCCCGTCGAAAAAAGAACCTAATGCAGTTTTCTTTTTTTCTTTTCTCCTTTTTTCCTTCCCTAATTTTCATTTTATGTTATAATATCGTCTATAGGTTATTCAAATCTAGAAAAAGGGGGATTTTTTAACAATGTCTAACTACGCTAACCGCAACGCCAAACAAATGGACGTTTCCGTCAAACCACGCCAAGAATTCGACATTCGACAACGCTTCGTCGCCATCGTGTTCCTGTTCGCCGTCGCCATCGTCGGCATCCTCGCCATCGGCGCCTTCAGCGTCAGCAACAACGCCAGTGTCGAAGCGGCAAAAAGGGAACTGAAAATCGCCAAACAGGCCCAAGACGACGCTTTCGACCAAAAACTGGCCGACCTCTTCGCCGCCGACCAAAAGCGCACCGCCGCTCTCGACACCCGCGAACGCGAATTAGACGCTCGCGAACGCGACCTCAAAACTCGCGAAGATGCGCTTGCTGCCGGCCAAACCGAGCTTTCGGAAGCCGAAACCGCCCTGGCCGAAGCAAAAGCCGCCTTAGAGCAAGAAAAGTCTGACTTTTACGCCAACCAGGAGCGTGTCCGCAACCTCAGCCTTGAGCTAGCCGCTGAACTCACTCCCGACGAATAACCTTTCACCCCGCCGTAGATATGGCGGGGGATTTTTTGTTTGCGGGGAGAATTTTGCTTCTCGCTCGGGGTGCGGACCGCACGAGGGAGCATTAGCGCGGGCCGCCCAAACGTGGGCCGGCCCGACGCGCCCGAGCGAAAGCAAATTCGACCGCAAGCAAACAAAAAACGAATACTTGTGCTATAATAAGAACGTATAACCTAACATGGAGAAAACAACCCCAATGGCTACCATTGACCAACAATTTGTCGAATATATCGTCAAAACCCTCGTAAACAATCCCGAAAAAGTCGAAGTCGAACGCAAAATCGACGAAAAAGGCGTCCTGCTTTCCCTCTCTGTCGACCCAGAAGATGTTGGTCGCGTCATCGGCAAACGCGGCGCCACCGCCCAGAGCATCCGTACCCTCCTTCGCGCCCTCGGCACCAAGAACGACGCTCGCTACAACCTCAAAATCGTCAACACCGACGCCCCCGAAGGCGAAGCTCATGAATCCGCTCCCGCTCCAGCCGAGGAAAGACCAGCATTTTCCGAAGAGACTGATGACCTAGCGGACAAAACTCGTGCCGAGATGGCCGATCTAGACGATCTAGATATTTAATCAAAATCAAAATCGGAATTCATTTCCGTTTTGATTTTAGAACTAAGACTTTCTTCGTTGGGGCTTCTTTCTAGAAAGAAGCCCCATTTTAGAGGACGATCTCGACGACCTCGACATCTAAAAAACATAAAAAATCAGCCTTGCTTTCAAGGCTGATTTTTGCTACAATATATAATTAAGAAGCAGTTTGCCATTTTTTGCGAGCTAACGACCGCCCGGCGAGCGGAGTTAGAAAAAATGAGCAGTTATCTTCGGCGCTAAAAGATAACAACAAACTTAATGTAGAGAAAAGGATTTTCGTGAAATCTACCACTACCTCTGGTCGCGTTTTCTTCACTGAAGGCGACCAAGCCCTCCCGATTCCTGACCTGATTGCCCATCAGAAGGATTCTTGGGAGGATTTTGTCAAATCCGGCCTTCGCGAAGTTTTCACTGAGCTCAACCCCATCGAGGATTACACTCACCAAAAACTCTCGCTCCGGTTCAAAGATTATTACTT
>CAYODV010000033.1:0-7511 GCA_964402915.1 uncultured Candidatus Saccharibacteria bacterium | reverse complement strand
ACGTAGCTGCCGACGAAATCCCGAAGGTCAAATCCGGCCGTGGTCTCGTCCTCATCTCCACGAGCAAGGGCATCATGACCGGCCGCGACGCCGTCAAGAACCGCCTCGGCGGAGAACTCCTCGTCAAAGTCTGGTAGTATACCAAAAAAATAAACCCTCCGGGGTTTATTTTTTATCGCAAATATGATATAATCAAAGCATAAAGAAGAAGCGAAGCCGCTAGAAAACTTCACTTCCTCTCCTGACGTTAGTCGCCTTAGAATGTAAATTCTAGGGCGACTTTAGTCTTAGGTTTCCTCACTGTGGGTTTCTCGCCAAACTTGACAGAGATTGTGAGTTTAACTCCCAACTTGCCTCCTTTCTTGATAGTCCCCTAGAGCGTCGTTGTGCACTAGCAACACGTTTAATGCGCTCTCAAAGTGGAAGCCAACGTTTAATCGCAATAACGACCATGACAAGGCTTCCAATTGAAGCGCACCAAACCCTAAAACCAAATTTTAACGAACAGGATAAGACACATTATATCTGCCTCTACTTTAGAACTCAACCATAACCAAATTTTTGTTGCAAAAATATTCTCGTCGTGATAAAATAAAAACATACAAAATCCTATAGCATAATCTCGATATCTGAAAAGATAGAGTCGCACCTTCTATTAACGAAACTCGTTTCGTTAGCAAATTTGATTCGAACGAAGAACTGGCACCATGAGGATGTCGGTCGCGTTCGAACCGCTTTTGCGACGGACGAGATTGTGCTATAGGACCTCGTGGTGCCAGTTTTGTTTTGGGCAAAACTGAACCAAGGCTGGTCCTCACGAGGTTTTATAAAAACCAAGGAGGACTATGCAATCAAGACAAGCACTAAGAGGGGTCAAAGAAAGAAATTATATACGCCAGTGGCTAGGCGAGTCAATTCTAGCACTGGCAATTTTTCTGCTCGGTTTCTGTCTCGTCCCCACTTTAATCTCCGAAGCCTCCGCCACCCAGGATGTTTCCGCCTTCGCCTCTTGGTCACCAGTCTCGCTCACTCTTGACCCAGACTATGGCAGCCAAGACACTACTTCCGCTCGCGGCGATGTGGTCTTCGGTAGCATCACTCCCACTTCCCGTGATACCAGTTCGGGCAGTTATGGCACTCAGCGCGTAATTAAGAAAACTATTGGTATTACCTCCAACGGTACTTATTATACAGTCTTCCTCTCTACTTCTGGTTCAGATAATAGTCTAGCTTTAGATATGGAAAACACCGACCTTTCTATCCCCGCTATTGGCAATGGTTCTACTACGGGCGTTTGGTCTAACCCGGTAGCTTTCTCCGCTTCTGGTTGGGGTTTCTCGGTGCCCGGCACTGTCATCCCAGCTTCCGCGGATTCCGTTGGTACTTCCGCTTCTGCTACTCCTCCTGCCTTTACTAATGTTGTTACTGGAGCTAACTTAGGTAAAGACTTAACTAAGGCTCTAGACTCTAGTATTTATAACCAAGATATTTGGTCGGCTGTCCCAAGTTCTTCTACTCCCCAACAAATCTGGAAAGCTACTTCTACTTCCGCTAATGGTTTTGGTACTTATACTAACAGTAACAATGTAGAAGTCACTGGCGACATAGTTAATGACCATTTTGACATCTATTATGGCATCATGGTTGACACGGATGTGCTTTCTGGCACTTATGAGAATGAGATAGTTTATACTGCTCTTGCTTCCGCTACTAGCCTCGATGATGTTTCTACTAACCTTTCTAGAGAAACTTATATTATTGCTAACGGTACTGAACAAACTCTCCACTTTGACCTTTCTTCTAACATCGCTAACCCTACTAACATTCTCAATAAAGACAACATCACCGTCTATCTCGTCCCGCATAGCACGGTAGCTACGGCTAACTACGAACTCACTACTGCCATCAAATCTAACGCCACTAACTATACCACTTGTACCATAGCTAGTAATAGTGACATTGAACTAACCGACAATGGCGCCACACTCACTTGCACAAGTCCCGACAACACTCCGGCAGATGGTACAGGATTAGGAGAATTCGACTACTGGCTCCATATTGACGGCTACAACTTTGACTACCTCTCCCACTACAAAAAGAATGAACAAGACACCGCCACCGTCGCCTACATCGGCCTCCAATCCAAACTCACCGACTCCAACAATGAACTCATAATCACGGAGATGCAGGAGATGACCGGCAACATCTGTAAGAACACAAATATGTGGGGAACAGGAGTAGGTGAAGACGCTCAGATCTACGACTATCTCGGCGAATCTGGCAACAACGCCCTCCTCTCCACCGGCGCCGACACCCCCGGCATCTCTACCTTCACTCTCACCGACAATCGTGACAATAAAAACTATCGCATCCGCAGATTAGCAGATGATAATTGCTGGATGTCGCAAAACCTCGCCCTAAACTTAGCGGACTTTGCCGGGACGAACGGATTAACGAGCCGGAACACGGACCTTAACAGCAAACAAGTCTGGGACCCCAGCAAATCCACGGTAGAAAAATACACTTCCACTTACGCCTCAAAACTCGAATCGCAAGGTCTAACGAAAGATTTCTCAGGACTGACAGAACTACTACTTGGAATGGCAGAAGGAGCCCAATTCCAAAGCACCGAGCAAACTGGATACCATTGGTGCTCACGAATAAAAGACGATGGAAGCTACGAAAGAGATACGGCTTGCCGCTCGAATACCTATGCAGAAATTCCTCGCTCGTATTATTATGATGACGAATATGGGACATATTACAACTGGTATGCCGCTACCGCGGAAAGCGGACGATATCTCGTCACTACGTCGAACGGAGTAGCGGACTCAGTCTGTCCCTTCGGTTGGCAGTTGCCGGGCACGGGAGGGAATAAAGGGTATAGCACGTTGTTTGTCTCTAAGTATCAGATCGCAAGCTCGACGGTCTTAAGCGGGAGCACAGCAACCGCCTTTAGAGACAAAATCAAGCTTCTCCCATTCACATTTATGCATGCGGGTAACTATACCGGCGGAAACAACGAAGCTGGTCTAAGAGGAATAGATGCATATATCTACATACACACTAGTATCGGAGCAGCATATAATCATGGCGCTTCTCAAGAAATATGGTCGTCATCGACGACCGAAATAACTCTTTCGGGACCAGTCAGTAGCACAAACGGCGCCATCGTCCGCTGCGTCGCGCGAGATTAGCACCTTAAAATCGGCAAGGCTTCCTTCTCGCCTGAGCCTTCCAAGGACTAAACCAAAAACGATGTGATTATATTGGTTGTATAAAACATCCGTTCGAACATTTCTTTTAAGTCCTCCTATTCATGTATCGAAGGCTCAGGCGAGAGGGAAGCATGGAACAAAATAGATATGCTATAATAAACACATGGAAAACTTATTAGACTTCGTTCTATACTTCTTTATCTACTCCATCATCGGCTACATCGTCGAAGTCACCGTCTGCTCCATTGGCCAGAAAAAACTCGTCAACCGCGGCTTCCTCTTCGGCCCACTACTCCCCATTTACGGCTTCGGTATGGTTGCCGTCATCCTCGCCACCGAATCCGTCAAAGACAACACCTGGCTCACCTTTCTCATCGCCATGCTCACTTGCTCCATCCTCGAATACTTCACTAGCTGGCTCTTGGAAAAACTTTTTCACATCAAATGGTGGGACTATTCCAAATCCGACCGCCTCAACCTCAACGGCCGCATCTGCCTCCGCAACTGCCTTGCCTTCGGCATCGGTGGCTGCTTCGTCGTCGAAGCTTTACACCCCCACATCGCCTCCTTCGTCGACTCGTTAAAAAGCCTCCAGCCCGCTCTCTCCATCATCCTCCTTGCCCTTCTCGCTCTTGACTTTTTCGCCTCCACTTACGCCGTGGAAAAAATCAAACACAACGTCAAGCTCAGGCTCATTACCGGCGACCAAACCAACGAAGTCAAAAAACTCGCCCGCCGCGCCGTCGCCCAGCTCATCACTAAAAAAGACTACTTCGAACGCCGCCTCGACCAGCTCAAACGCGACTTTGAACAACACCAGAAGGCCCTCGAAAAAGAACAGAAACAAAAACTCCTCGAACTCAAAAAGAAATTCAAGGAGTTGTAAAAATTAAACGTCGTCGGATTTCTTTGAACTGCTCGGCTTCTTATCTTCCGGCAACTCCGGCGTCTCGTTAGAACCCGAAGTTCCACCAGACGGCATCTCGCCATCAAAATCTTCCGGCAGCTCCCCTCGCTCAAAATTACCCATCTTCCCGCCTCGCATCTGCGTCAAATTACCAACCGTATCAATCTTCGCCTCAATATCGCGAATCTTAACCGTATCCAGCACCACGAAAGCCGTTAGCGCCGCCAAGACCACACCCAGCCCCACAAAAAGACCGACCGCCACCCCCTTCTTCATCTTAAAATACTCGTCTTTCTCTTTCGGTTCGTTCATATTTTTCTCCTGTTTACAAATTTTACATCCTCATTTTACCCCCAAAACCTTAAAACCACTTAAAAATATTAATTTATCTTCTCTCGCACTAACTTCTCGTGTGTCGCCCCCTCCTCGTCTATCGTACTACTAAAATAATACAACCACCGATTATTCCCAGAAATCGCCACCACCCGCCCGGAAAGCACCCCCGACTCCACCAACACTCGCTCATTCAGCCCATCGTAATCAAACACCGACAGCTTCCCACTTACAAGCCTATACCGCAAATACTCATCCACCCACCCCGAATCCTTCACATCCACCGCCGTCAGCGCCATCGCCTCAATATCAAACACCTCATTCCTCGCCTCCCCCTCCTCAGAGCTTCCCAACAGCTCAAATACCATCCCTTTCCCCCGCTTCTTCACGCTCGTCACCTTAAACCCAACCTCCTCCTCAAACACCTTCTCCATCTCCCCATCCGCCGTCGGCCATCCCGTCTTCCTATACACCTTAAACTCTCCGCCCTTCACCACCGCCACATAACTCTCCTGGAAATACCGCATCGTCGCAAACTTCACCGCCCCAGAAACCTCCGCCATCACCTCATACGTCTCCCTCTCCCCCGCACGATACGCCCTCAAACTCCCGTCCTCACTCAAAAACACAACCCGATCTCCATCGTTATCAAACTGCTCCACCCCAGAAACCAACACCTCGCTCAGCTTCCCATCTCGAACATTAAACTCCCGCAGCTCCTTCTTCTCGTTCAAAACTAGGAGCCGATCCCCCGCCTCGCTCTCAAACTTCACCTCCTTCGCCCCCACCCCCGCCAGCGACACCAAACTTTTATCTCTCACCCCAATCACCGCCCACTCCCCATTCACTTTTAGAAGCACCTTCTCGCTATTCCCACTCCACTCCGCCCCCTGTAATGTTGTGAAAATTACAACATTCCCATCTGTTCCAACCGTCCCCACCGCCTTCATCTCCGGCTTCCCCTCGTTCAGATATATAATATATAGCGCCCCCGCCTGCTCAACCAGCATCCGCTCATTGTTCGGCGACACGCTCACCAGCTTCGGCGCTGCCGAAAGCGTCAACACCTCTTCCTTCTCCCGCTCCTCCTTAAATAGCCGCGGATAATTCAACCGATAAATCATCCCCTCCGTCACCTTCACCGTCTTCTTCCAACCCAAAAACCCATCTTTAGAAAGACCAATCTCATGCTCCTCCGCAATCAACGTCCGGCTCGCATTCGTACTAAACAGTAGCGGCGCCTCGCCATCCACGAAAATCGTCGCCCCCGTCGGCAAACTAGACACTTGCACCAGCCCCGACCGCTCAATCACCTCCCCCTCCCCGCCAATCTCCCGCAAATTAAACGAATACCCCATCACCACCAGCGTCAAAAACCCGACCAGTGCTATAACCGACAAAAACATCAAAACTTCTGTCACAATCAACCGCACATGGGCGCGTCGTTCAATTTTTTCTTGTTCGTCCATATATAATATTCTAGCCAAAATTATAACATAAAAAATTTATAAAAAATAGCTCTTGCTTTTCTATTCCGCTTAAATTATTATAGATATAAGAATTATCAACAAGCGAGGTATAATATTTTAATCATGGAAAACGATTCTCCAGCTGACCACACCAGCATCTCAAGCTCCGCATCACACCGGCGCACCCAGCGTTCAACGACGCTCAACCGCAAATACGTCAAAAAGCCGGAAAAGGTCGCCGCCGTTGACTCCGTCGCCAAGCGCCGAGCCGAAGATTTGAAACGTCGCCAAGCCCTCGCGGACAAAATCAACCGCGAACGCCTCGCCGCCCTCAAAGCCGGCAAAACCCTACGTGACGCCGCCGCCACCCCCTCCGCCTCGCCTCGCCCCCTCGCCGCCACGATTGAAAAATCCCTCATCACCTCGCCCAAGGCCGAAAAAGCCACCAAGGTCAAAGACAGCGCCGTCAAATCCGCCCTCAAATCCGTCGCCACGCTAGAAGCCGAAGACTCCACCAAAAAAGCCGTTGGCATCTCCACCAAACGCTCTCTCGGCGCCAAAAAACTGCTGCTCGCCTTCGGTTGCGCCGCCCTCGCCGTCGGCATCGTCGGCTACTTCGTCTCCGTCAACACCCCAGACATCTCCGTCCGCGTCGCCGCCATGCAAACCGGCATCGACGCCACTTACCCCACCTACATCCCCCGCGGCTACTCCCTGTCTGACATCGTCTCGGAAGACAAAAAAATCTCCATGACCTTCAAAGACAGCGAAAACGCCTCCTTCACCCTCTCCGAAGAAAAAACCTCCTGGGACAACGAAACCCTAGAAGCCTCCTACGTCAAATCCACCTGGGGCAACAACTACACCTCCGTCCGCGAACAGGGAATCACGATTTTTATCTCCGGCAGTAACGCCACTTGGGTCAACGGCAGCATCCTCTACAAAATCACCACCTCCGGCAACAACCTCACCAAAAAACAAATCAAATCCATTGTTACAAGTTTGTAAACAACTTTACTTTCTTTTACAACAATAAAAAATTTTTACAATGAATTATTTTTGGTTTAGTCGTTCCGAGTACGCGTCCCATCCGCGCCGCAGGAACAGATTTAACCAAAAATAATTCTTGACTAAAAATTCCTGTTGTAAAAGAAATGTAAAGTTGTTTTATTTATGTTATAATATGTTTTATGAAGATTATCACTCGTTTCGCCCCATCACCAACCGGTTATATCCACATCGGAAACGTTAGAAGCGCCATCTATCCTTATTTAGCCGCCAAACAATCAAATGGCAAATTCATCCTCCGCATCGAAGACACCGATAGGGCTCGCTTTGTCGAAGGCGCCACCGAACTAATCGAAGACACTCTTAAATGGCTCGGCCTCAACTGGAACGAAGGCCCCGAAATCGGCGGCGACCACGCCCCTTACTTCCAATCTCAAAGAAAAGACATCTACCAAGACTGGGCCAAAAAACTCATCTTCAAAGGCCGCGCCTACGCCGACCCCACCGACCCGGAAACCATCCAAAAATACCGCGACGAAGACAACGCCAAAAAAATCCCCTACCTTTACCGCAACC
>CAYODV010000032.1:0-7835 GCA_964402915.1 uncultured Candidatus Saccharibacteria bacterium | reverse complement strand
CTTTTTTAACTTTTGCTACATCTTCCGGCCGGTTATGATATCCCAGCGAGAATCTTACTAGCGGCGGAAAATGCCGCACTTTGTCCAAATAATAATGCGCACAGAAATACCCTGTTCGCGCCATAATCCCTTCCGCCCCCAGTGCCTCACCGAGGAGGTGCGAATCAATTCCCTTCACATAAAAACTCATCGTCGGATTCGGCCCCGCGTTCACGAGCTCCACTTTCTCGCTCTCTTTCAAAAACTCAAATAACTCCGTATAATTATTCTCGAAATTCTCCCGGTCTTCCCTGGACAACCTCTCCAGCCAGTCTATCGCCGCCCCCAGTGCAATAATCTCACCCCAGGCCTGAAGCCCCGACTCAAACTTTGTATATAAATGGTCTGGATTCTTCTCACTAGAAAGCAAATACGACTCTCGGTCAACATCATCCACCATTCCCCCGCCAATAAACGATGTTTCAATTTTATCAAGCAAATCTTTCCTCACCACCATCGCCCCCAGGCTCGGCGCATAAAGCTTATGCGCAGAAAAACAAATTGCATCCGCCTCAGTCTTATATAAAACCTCGGCCGAATGTGCCATCGCCTGCGCTGCATCGATAATCGCCACCCCGCCCGTTTTATGGACTTTCCTTACCACCTCTTTAATATTCACCAGCTTTCTTCCATCGATATTCGACGCCACATTCACCACCACCGCCGCTTTCTCCGGAATCTCTTCAACCGGCAAACTCCCATCTTCCCCGCGGCTCAAAACCTTCCGCTCCACTCCCCACCTCTTCGCAAACGCCATCGTTGACAAGAAAGGGGAATTATGTTCAATGTCACTTGTAACTACAACATCAAATCTCTTTCCGTCAAGTTGCTGCAAAAGCAAATTTATGCCATAAGTTGTATTTAGCGTAAAAGACACAAAGTACTCTCGCTTCGACAACTTCAGATATTTCAAAATCTTCTCACGGCAAGCCTCCACTCGTTTATCAGTTTCAATTCCCCATGGATACTTCACCCGCTCCCCACACGAATTAAACTTTTCATAATACTCATTCAGGGCATTTAGCACCGGCCGCGGACGCAAGCTTTGGCACGCCGCATCAAGATACACTTCCCCGCCCTTGAGATAATCAAAATCATTCATAACGTCAATTATAGCACAGCAGAGTATGCTATAATAAACTATATGGTTTGTATCGCCGCATTCATTATTCTCGGCCTCGTTGGCATCTTCGTCGCCATCATCTCTATTTTTAAGCGCAACTTTGGCCGTGCCTACTGGAAAGCCATGAAAAAAGCCGCTGGTTGCGTCGGCAAAAAAGTTCGTCTCCAAAAATGTGACACCAACTTCAAGGATGACGTTAAAAACACCCTGCTCAAAAAAATCATCTTAAAACATCCCAATTGGGTCCACCCCCTCTCTATAATTATCGAAGTCCTCTCCGTCATCTTCGTTCTTGTCTTCGCCTGGGCCATCCTCACCTCAATTAAATCCCTCCTCGCTCTCTGGGCCCTCGGCACTTGTAACGTCACTCAACCCTCCGCTTGCTCGCTCGGCTCCGAAGTCTGCTCGCTCGGCGGCGAGGACGACGACGCTAACCTCCTAGAGCAAACCGGTCGCTGGTTCACCGAATGGGGCGATATCTTCGCCGCCATCCCCGACCGCCTCAAAAACTGGGACGCCAAAGAATATCTCGTTGAACCGACCGTCTTCGCTGACGCCAAACTTCTCGACGACGCAAAATCCGCACCAGAAGAAAACGCCCCCGTCGCTCTTGACCTGCTCGACCCCGGCTGCTCCGCCTGCATGATGAGCTTCCGCAATCAACTTGAATCTGGCTTCTTTGAAACCCATAAAGTCGCCCTGTTTCTCTACCCCATCAAAGTCGACGCCGAAAACTACAAGTTCAAAAACTCCGACCTCATCTCCCGCTACTTCTACGCTTCCGCCCTTCTCGACGAAGGCGAAACCGCAGAAAACCAAAAACACTTCGCCCTCAAGCTTATCAACAAAATCTTCACCGGCAAAATCGCGGACGGCCAGCTTGTCCAAAGTTACCTCGCTTCGCTCGACACCGACGAAGCTAAAGCTGAACTAAAATCTTACCTCAAGGAGTTCGGCGCTACCGAAAACGACCTCAAAGAAATCTCCCGGCTCGAAAAATCCGATGAGGTCAAAACCATTCTCGAAACCATTAGCGACTTCGCCGAAAACAAAATCAAAATCACCGGCATCCCCACGCTAATTTATGATGGAAGGAAACATCTCGGTCTTTATGAAATCTAAACTCCTTCTCGCCACTCTCGCTCTCCTCGTCGCCACCATCCCCGCGACAGCTTTCGCTGCCGAACCAGAACTTACGGAGGCTCAATCCGCTAAAATCTCCTCCAATTGCAGCACCATCCGTCAAAACCTCAAGAACCTCCAACGTACCGATTCTCACGCCCGCACCTACTTCGGCGCCATTTATGAAACCGTCTTCACCAAATATCTCAAGCCCATGAACCTTCGCCTCGTCCACAACGACCTCTCCTCCAGCTCCCTCCTTGAAGCCCAAACCACCATCGCTTCCACCCGCTCTCGCTTCTCGGAAGACTTCATTAGCTACTCCAAATCTCTTGAAGAACTCATCGTCATAGACTGCCGCCTAGAACCTGGAACTTTCTACAAAAAACTCCAAGAAACCAGGGAAAAACGCGCCAAAGTTGCCGCCGACGTCAAGACTCTCAATCAGCTCCTCACTTCTTCCGTCAAATCCGTCGAAGCCCTGAAAGGAACTCTCAATGACTGACGATAAACCCCCTCTTTCTCGCGGTGGCCGCAACCTTGTCCTCCTCGGCCTCGGCGCCACCCTCATCGCTTTTCTCACCACTTTTATCTCTCTCAAAATCTATCACGACTCCGGCGACATCTACCTCGACCGTTCCCGCCCCGGCTTCCTCCCAGAGGAAGAAGAATCCACCCAGCACGAAAACAGCACCAACTACACTTTCTCCGACTCCGGCAAGCTCACCGACGAAATCCTCGACGAATACCTAGAAAACCTCAAAAAAGAACTCGACCACCTCAACGACTTCACCTCCGAGCCCTTCAGTTCCGCTCCCCTCTCAAACGAAAACCTCGGCTTCTAGCTAACTCTTTTTGAACCGTTCCCGCATCCAATCGTCCCCCGCCCCACCTGACAGAAACGCCACCAAATACCCTCGTTGAAGATAATCTTTCACCCGCAGATAAAACTTCTCATCATAATCCGCCACTTCGGCAACCTCTGGATTATCTAACTTTTCAATAAACTCTGCCGGCGGAATCACCCGCTGCCCCTCAATTTCCCTAAGCAGCGTCGTCGGCAACCAAAACAACTTATCTACCCCCAAAAATATATCATGATAATCATTTATCACATCATATTGCCGTGCATTTTGTAGCGGCGCATATGCTACCACCAGCCCCTTCTTCCCCGTCAGCTCCATTTCCTCTCGCGCAATCTCAATCGCCGCCGTCACTTCCTCTGGATGATGCGCATAGTCCGTATAAAGCCCGTCGCAGAGCTTCTCCATTCTCCGCTCCACGCCCGGAAACTCATTCATAATCTCAATCAGCTCATTCGCTGTCACTTCCAGCCCCTCTTCTCTCGCCATCTCCAAAACCGCCTCCACAGCCAGCGCCAGGTCAAACCTCCGTACCTTCCCTGCAAGCTTAATCCGCCCTTCCAGTTTTGTCTCGGTAATCGTCTTCCGGCTCTGACGAATATACTGCGCAAAGGCCTCCTTATACTCGTCCTCGGTTTTATAAATATCAGCATGGTCGTAAGTCACCGAGGGAATCACCGACAGCCACGGATGATACGCCAAAAAGTTTCGGTCATACTCGTCTGCTTCATAAATCAAATACTTCGCCCCCGGCACAAACTTCCCCGCCCCCGCAAATCCCATCGTTGATCCCACCAGCCACGACACCGGCAACCCCAGCTTCAAACACAGCCACAAAATCCCCGCCGTGGTCGTTGTCTTCCCGTGCGTCCCCGCCACACCAATCATTTTCAAATCGTAGTCTTCAACAATTTTCTCAATAAACTCATCTCGTTTAGAAATTTTTAGTCCCAACTCATGCGCCACAGACAGCTCTTTGTTCCCCGGTCGCACCGCCGACGTATGCACATACCAATCCACTCCACCTTCCTCCGCGGCTTTCTTCCGCAGATATTCTCCATCTTGCGCCCCAATATTCACCTCAATCCCAGCCTTCTCCAGCTCTGGAACCACTAACCCAGACTTCAAATCCGACCCAAACACCGTCATTCCGAGCGATTTCGCGCCAAGCGCCAGCGGCCCCATTGCTACCCCCGCTATTCCGGAAATATATACTCTCATAGTTTTCATTATATCACGTTCGTGTGCTATAATTACTATAACTATCATGGGTGGCAAGCGTATCAAACATCTGACGATTCGGCTCAAAAAGCTTCGCGCCATTAAAACTTGGCAACTTCTTTTGATTTTCATTCTCCTTTTATTCGCCTCCGCCACTTCTCTCCGCCTCGACCACATCAAAATGACCAACCTCCGCGCCAATGTTCTCTCCGCCGACAAAGAAGATAACGAAATCCTCCTTGCCGACGCCCTCAACCAACTCAAAGATTTCACCGTCTCGCACGTTATTGTCAACATCGTTGACAATAACGGTGGCAAAAAACTCGAATTTGGCACCGGCGTCTTCTACCTTGAACAAAGCTACCTCCGCGCCGCCTCCGCTGCTCTCCAAGCCGCCGCCGATCAAGAAATCGACGATTCAAACCCCAACGGCAACATCTACGCCGCCGCTTCCGCCGTCTGTCGCCCGCTCGCCATCGCCAACGGCTGGGCTTGGGACGACCCCGCCCACATCGCCTGCTGGCAAACCGAACTCGCCAAATACCCCGTTGACACTTCCGACCCCGCCAGCGTCCGCGTCTCGCTCCCCTCCACCGAACTTTACCGCCGCGAATATTCTTCGCCAGTCTGGGCTCCCACCGTCTCCGGTTTCATCGTCCTCATCACCCTAATACTAGGTGTTGTAATTTTTATACGCTTTCTTATCTGGGTCTGCCTGGAAATAGCCTTAATAATTATGAAAAACTCCTAAAACCTCTTGACACCCCTGTCGAAGAATAATAAGATAAAACTACAATAACTAATGGAGGATAAGCTAATGGCTTATGAACACACTAACAGCAAAGGCGTAAAGTACTATCTTCACAAATCCGAAGTTACTCTCCGCGGCGGCAAGCCTCAGACCATCTATTTCTTCACCAAGAGCGAAAAAGGCGGCAAGGGCACTCCTTGTGACCTTCCTGCTGACCGTGAAGTCAACGAAAACCCGCGCAACGGTTTCTTGACCCTCAAGAAAAAAGCCTAAGCGTTAGTCTAATTATTTAGGTACTTAAATCCGCCTCGTCTTCTCTTGATGGGGCGGATTTTGTTTATTAAAAATCGCTTATGTTATAATATAATCATGGAACTCAATCTTTCCAACTTCTACACTTCTCTCGGCGTCATCGCCATCATCGTCCTCCTCGGTTTCTTCCTCGGCAAAAAGAATCTCATCGACGAAGCCGCCAACAAAAAACTCGTCGGCCTCCTCCTCTCAATCTTCATGCCCGCCTCGCTTTTCTCCGCTTTCCCCGCCTCCGCCGACGAAGGTTTACTCAACCTCTTCTTCCTCGGCCTCCTCGCCGGCTTCATCGTCATGCTCACCCTTATCCTCCTCTCCAAACTCATCTTCAATCACCGCCTCTGGCAAAAATCCCTCGCCTCCGAAGCTCAATTCGCCTTCATCTTCAACAACGCCACCTTCCTCGGCTACCCCATCATCAGCACCACCTTCGGCGAAGAGGGAATCATCCCCTATTGCGGCTTCATCATCGCCTTCAACCTCGCCCTCTTCTCTTACGGCATCTGGCTATTTAGACGTCACGACGCCAAACACTTCCTCAAAAAGACCTTGTTAAACCCCAACATCATCGCCGTTCTTCTTGGCATGCTGATTTTTCTCTTCCACGTCGAACTCCCCACCTTCCTAAACTCCAGCGTTAAATACGTCGCCGGTGCCACCACTCCACTCTCACTCCTCTGTATCGGCTACATGCTCTCCAGCGCCAACCTCAAAAAGGTTCTCAAATCCTGGCGACTGCTCGTCATCTCCCTCATCCAACTTCTCCTCGCCCCCTTCGTCACCTTCGGACTTCTCTCCCTCCTCAAACTCCCCAGCGAAGTCATCATCGTCTGCACACTTATTCAAGCCCTCCCCACCGCCACCTCGCTCGGCCTCTTCGCCGAAAAATACGGCGGCCGCGTCGAAGAGTCCTCCGAGCTTGTCGTCATCTCCACCCTCTGCTCCGTCCTCACCCTCCCGCTCGTCGTTGCGATTCTCTTCGGATAATGGTATATTATATATATACCTCTGGGGGCGTAGCTCAGGGGTTAGAGCAGGCGGCTCATAACCGCTTGGTCGTTGGTTCGAACCCAACCGCCCCCACCAAGCCTATTGCTAAGCGCCCGCAGGACGTTTAGCAATAGGCTTAATTATTGGGCGGTTAGGTGAGAACCAAAGGTTCGATCCTTCAAGGAGACGAGTGAAAATCTTAAATCAATTTAAGATTACTATCAAAAATACAGTTTTTACTCCTGTTAAATCGTCTGTTAATACCCTAAGCAATCAGGTCCTTGCATGTAGTGTTATAATAATCATATGAAAACCGAAAAAAGTTGTGGGTGCATTGTCTTAAAAAACGACAAAGTACTTTTAATTGGCGCAAAAGATGACAAAGGAAAGCTTTTTTGGTCGTTTCCAAAAGGACATCAAGAGACTAACGAAACAGACACGGAAACCGCAATTCGAGAGACAAAAGAAGAAACTGGTTTGGATGTTGAGATTAGCGATAAATCCCCAATCAAAACTGGACACTTTGTGCACAATAACACAGTCTATAAAAACATATTATTGTTTATAGCTAAACCACTAAACTATGAACTTAAGCCTCAAGAAGAAGAAGTTGAACAAGTCGAGTGGGCACAAATAGATGAAGCAGGAAAGTATTTTACGGATTATTATAGTGAAGCATGGAGTGAATTACTAAAGAGGCTCAATAAACTCTAGATAGTCTTCTATCTTACAATCTGTTAATGCCCTGAACAATTTGGTCCATTTTTACGCAAAAAGAGCCCCCGACTCTACCCACACTGGTTGTGTGGAAGTTGGGAGCAAGTTATGACGCGTTATATATTGTATGTGCTATGAACGACTTCGAGTCTGTTAGCCTTTACGGCTCGCCCGATTTCACCGTTTTCCATTTCTATGGTAAAGAAATGATCAGTATCATCTTCGTGTACAGAAACAATTCTGCCCTTACCGGGAGTTCTGATTCCGGGACAGATGTAGCCGCACCCATCGTCAGTTACCTTGACGATATCTCCAACATAGTACTCCCTTTGATATTTTCCAGGATTAATGCGGATGCCGACAACGTTTTCATGGTCATCGCAAATGTAAAGGATATTTGCGAAGGCGGTTTTCTTTGTTTTCATAGAACTTTTCCTCCTGGCGGGTTCACCGCCCAGTAAAATATTTATTTTTGAGCAGCTTTCGCGACTCATTTTTGATTACTTTCTATAGACAAACAAGATGAGCCGTAAAACCTCCATCAGGAGAGCTCAACGCGTCCTCTTAAGTTACCACAAGCACCACCAATACTTATACTTGTATCATACAACATATGCTCGCTTTTGTCAATACTTGAACAACTCGCCCCCCATCAGGTTTTTTATTTTGTTTCTATTCCCCCTGTCATGAATGGACTCAA
>CAYODV010000031.1:0-8118 GCA_964402915.1 uncultured Candidatus Saccharibacteria bacterium | reverse complement strand
GGATGGCGCCGTCGGAGGCGTGGGTGCGCATGTTGGTGAGCTGTTTTTCGCGGCAAATGTTGAGGTCGATGTCTTCTTTTTTGTTGGAAAGGCCGACGATCATGCCTTGATAGACGGGCACTTGGGGCGGGATGAAGAGGGTGCCGCGGGCTTGAGCCATGTCGAGGGCGTAGGCGGTGGAAGTGCCAGATTCAAAGGCGATGAGGGCGCCGTTTCGCTCCGGTTTATATTTGCTTTCCACGGGTTTGTAGCCCTTGGGGATGGACGACATAATCACCGTGCCTTTGGTGGCAGTGAGGAGGTTGTTACGGAGGCCGATGAGGGCGGCAGTGGTGATTTCGTAAGTGAAGCGGGTGGAGCCAGTCGACGTGATTTCCGTGGATTTGAGGTCGGCTTTGCGGATGCCGAGTTCTTGAGAGACGGCGCCGACGTATTCACTGTCAACTTCGACGGTGAGGGATTCGACTGGCTCGGATTTGACGCCGTCGATGTCTTTATAGACGACTTCGGGGCGGCCGGCTTCGAGTTCGTAGCCTTCGCGGCGCATGGTTTCGATGAGGACGGAAAGGTGGAGTTCGCCGCGGCCGGAAACTTTGTAGCCAAGACCGTCGGGGACGATTTTAAGGGCGATGTTGGTTTCTAGTTCCCTCTCAAGGCGTTCAGCGATTTGGCGGGAAGTCGTGAATTCACCCTCTTTGCCTTTAAGCGGGCTGGTGTTTGGGCCGATGTAAATGCTTAAAGTGGGGGGCTCAAGTTCAATGGTCGGCAGAGCTTCGGGCTGATCGCCGGTGGCGATGGTGTCGCCAATGTTGGCCTTGTCGATGCCAGTGATGGCGACGATGTCGCCGGCCGTGGCTTCCGTAACTTCTTCTTTGCCGAGGCCACGGTAGGTGAAGAGGTTTTCGATTTTAGCGTTTGAAGTTTGTTCGCGACCGAGGAGCTTGACGGTCTGGCCTTTTTTGAGTTTGCCGCGGAAGATTTTGCCGATGGCGTATTTGCCGAGGTAGTTGTCCGCTGCGAGGGCCGCAACTAGAAGTTGCGCACCTTTGCCGTCGTTGGTGTCGACCTGTGGGGCCGGGATGTCGTTGATGATAGATTCAAAAATGACGTGGAGGTCGGAGTCGAGGTCGGTGGTCTTTCCGGCTTTGCCTTCGCGAGCGATGGCGTAATAAATCGGGTAGTTAAGTTGAGATTCGTCGGTGGCGAGTTCAAGGAAGAGGTCAGAGATTTCGTCTTTAACTTCTTCAATCCGGGCGGCAGGCTTGTCGATTTTGTTGATGATGACGACGGGTTTAAGTTTAAGATCAAGGGCCTTTTGGAGGACGAATTTGGTCTGAGGCATCGGGCCTTCTTGGGCGTCGACGATGAGCAGGACGCCGTCGGCCATGTTCAAGGTTCGTTCGACTTCGCCGGAGAAGTCGGCGTGGCCGGGGGTGTCAATGATATTGATTTTGTAGCCGTCGTAGAAGACCGCGGTTTGCTTGGCCGTGATGGTGATGCCGCGTTCGTGTTCCTGGTCGCCAGAGTCCATGATGAGCGTCTGAGACATTTCCGCTTGGTTGTCACGGAAAGTGTGGGATTGCTTGAGAAGCCCGTCGACGAGCGTGGTTTTGCCATGGTCGACGTGGGCGATGATGGCGACGTTTCTGATTTTGTTCTTGTCCATAACAATATATTTTAGCACTTTTTAGGCAATTCTGCAAATGCTAGTGCTTCCCTCTCGCCTGAGCCTTCGATACATGAATAGGAGGACTTAAAAGAAATGTTCGAACGGATGTTTTATACAACCAATATAATCACATCGTTTTTAATTTAGTCCTTTTTGGAAGGCTCAGGAGAGAAGGAAGCTTAGCGGGAGGAGAAAATCACAATAGGCAGTCTTCCGAGACGGAAGCTTCGTCGCAGTCGTCAAAATAACCTTAATAGGCTGTTTCTCCGCGCGGAGACAAGCTCGTGCTCGAAACAGTATCAAGGTTATTTTGACTGCTGGCCTCAGCTTTTTATTGTCTCGGAAGAGCCTATTTGTGATTTTCTCAATCATTGAAGCTCGAGTTGTTAAGGAGCGGGGCGGATTAGTCGCGGGCGACGCAGCGGATGGGCGCGCCCCAATTTAGGTTGAAGTATCTGTCATTAAATGATAATTCGGCAATGTAGAATGAAAAAGCTATTGCCGTAGTTTCATATTCTCTGGCGTTTGTAAAATAAGAGCCGTAATCCCTGGAATAATCAAGATATTTATTTGCTTCGTTCCTACGTCCATACGCTCCGTTCCTAGCAAAACCATAAGGTATTCCGCCTAATCCATTAACAACCATTGTTGAACTGCTGGGGACCTTTTCTACTTCAATGCCGTCTTCTATTACTATGTATCTCGTTATGTCACGCCCTAATTGTGCGTACGATTTTTGCCCATCCGATGACGCTAACTCACTATTCGGTAATTGCCAGCCCTTAGCACAGATTGAGTCGGGGGCGATTGTCCTGCTTGCGGAATCGAATCCATTGCTTTCTGCGGTCGCAGCGTACCAGTTGTAAAATTGTCCGCGTAGCAACTGTGTGTTGTTTATGCTCCAAGTTGAAGGGTAATCATTGTTATCATAGCTCCGTGGGAAAATCGCTCTGCTATTAGATACTCCCGCATTAAGAGTTTCACCGTTGTCGCCTATTTTTGAGGTCCAATGATATACTCCCGCCCAATCATAAATCCCGTTTGGGAGAAATTGGTATTCCTGTTCTGTCCCCAAATAATTATAAGACGTTAACTTGAAATAATTGTCTTGTGTAACAGCATTATCTATATCTTGCGCTATAAGAAAGGCCGATTCGGCTGGATCCCAGTATGCTTTTGTAGTGAGGTCGGTGTTTTCATTGGTGAGATTATGAGTGAACGCAAAAGTATCTAGTTTAAGGTCTAGGCTTTGCGTCATCCAGCAGTTGCCATCACCCAGTCGGCGTATGGCGTATATTTTGTCATCTCGATTATCTATCAATGCGAAAGTTCCTAATCCTAAAACCACAGAGTCGCTCGTTGTCGACGCGAGTGGCGTGGCCGTGGCGATTCCGTTTAGGAGTTGTTCTCCGCGATAATCGTATACTCTTGCGTCGTCACGCCCGTTTACATTTATTAAATGGCCCCACATATTCGTATTTCTACAAATACTCCCCGTCATCTCCTGCATCTTTGTGATGTAGTTTTTGGTTTCTAGCTCGCCGGTGGATTCGTTTTCTTCCTGATAAGTAGATTGGAGGCCGATGTAGGCGACGGCTTCAGTGTCGTCAATGGTCTTTGAGACGTAGTTATAGTTTAACCCAGAGATGTGGAGCCAGTAGTCGAACTTGCCGTTAGTGTCGGTGCCGGAATTATCAATGGTGCCGTTAGGGCTTTCTGGAGAGGCGCAGGTGAGGGTGGCTTTGGTTTCTCCAATGGTGACGGAGCTAACTTCGCATTCGGCGTAGGTGCTGGCTGGGTTGGCGTAGCCGGAGAGTTCAGTGATGTCATAACCGTTCGTTCCAGCGGCAAGCATTTCTGTATGAGGAACTAGATAGACATGAGTGTTAGTCGTGGAGATGTTACTAGGGATAGTACTAGCGGCAAGGTCAAAGGAGATTTCTTGTTCGGAGTCTTTGGCAATAATATAGGATTCCCATGCCATGTTCTCGGAAGCGGAATCAAGGTTGGAAGCGCTAGCCATGGCAGTGTAGACGATTTGGTTGGCATAAGTGCCAGCGAGAACATCTGTGTTAATCATGACACCATAGTAGACATTAAACGTATCGGCATTATTATCGGCGAAGCCTCCTACTATGTTAGTGGTATTCTTATAGATTGGTTGAGGGTTAGAGAGGAGAGGAACGGCGGCGAACTTGACGGATTTATAAGGAGTCTCATTATTGCCATAAGTTAGTTCTTGGTTAAGCGAAGAGGAAACAGTAGAGTCGCCGTTAGTGAAGAAAGATGGGAGAGTGATGGCGGAAGTATTTCCGGTAACGGCATAACCCCAACCTTGAGCGGAGAAGTAGGCGGGAGAAGAGTAAGTGGCGCTGTTGGTGCCGTCACTCGTGATGGCAGGGACGGAGATGTAAGAGTTAGTGTCGTTGACTAGAGCATTAGAATCATCATTAGCCATGGAGAGGAAGACTTGGTAATATTGACCGGTAGTGTCTATGCGGATGGTTTTCTTGAGGATTTTGAGGGTGCCGACGTTGCCGAGAGAGGAGTTGGAAATACCAGAAGCCTTGGTAGTGGGGACTATTTCTCCGAAGTTGACGTTACCGTGAGTGGAGAGGCTAGTGGATTCTCCACCTTGAGTGGCTTCATAGTCGGGATCTAGGGTCAGACTAACGACCTGCCAGGCGGCGCCGAGGTCGACAGACTCGGCGGAAGCTTCGGAGATTAAAGTGGGGATTAGAGTGAAGGAGAGAGTGAATAATAAGAACAACGTTACGGAGCCGATAAGAAACTTGCGACAAAGTGCGCGAGTTCTTAGATTCACGTCGTCGGTTAAAGTTGATGTTCTGGTTTGTTGCATAGTCCTCCTTTGGTTTATGTAGCCTTGCGGAGGAACAGTTTTGGAGCTAATAAATAGAGCGCAGCTGCCTATCGCGTATCGCGCATAGCGTTTTATTGCGTCCCATAATACCAAAATTGGCACCACAAGGCGCAATAAACTCAATCACCATCTAACCGCTTAACAGATTAAACAGGGGTTGGGTAACCTTATGGTGCCAACTTCAAGTTCAATCTGCTATGGCGAATTAGAAATTATAATTCATATAAAATGTACGGTCTTGGTGGGTCTTTCGACCAAAATTGAATTTATTGCTTTTTTATTTTATCACGCTTCGGTTTCGCGCGGAAGACTATTTTTAGCTCAAAAATATGTTCTAATATTTTGCTTGCGGTTATGGTTGTATTTGCGTCTCTGGTTTGGTAAGATTGATGAGTGTTGTTCTTTGGAGGTAGTTTAGTGGATTGGGCCATATGGGCTATAAGTTCCCCCAATTTGTAGTCCTCGGGGGGTCCAATGCGAGAGTCTTTTCTAGGATAGGTTCGGACTACCGGAAAGGAGGAATTATGCATCAATTTGGTTTGATTATAATCAATATTGGACGTAAGAAATCCCAGAAAACAAAGAAAAAGTCTAACTAGTTTTAGCTAGTTAGACTACAACACGTAGAGAAGTTCCTAGAGCTTCTCTTTTATGTTTTTATTATAGCATACATTAGATAAAAAATAAACCCCCTGCGGGGTTTATTTTAGTTTCTTTTCTTTATTCATTACAAGCGGTGGTGCAGCCCTGTTTTTCTAGGACGCGGTCGAAGAAGAGGCCGACTTTTTCTTTCCAGGCGGCGACGCGTTCCTCCGTCCAGTATTCTTCCGGTTTTTCAAGGCCAAGCGTGTCTTTCGAGGTTTCCCAATCGTTGCCGACGATTTCTCCGTCAACGACGAAGGTGGTGTTTGGAACGTAGATGCGTTTTTCGCCAACGTTGTCATATTGGAGGTAGTCGGAGAGAATTTGAACGAATTTTTGGTAAGTTTCGGTGTTATTCTCGCGGTCGGTGGCAATGTTGTAATAATAAATTTCTTTAAGGCCTTTTTCTTTGGCAAGGTCGTTCAGCATTTTGGCGTAAGTTTGACACCACGGGCAAGATGGGAAGCCGAGAAAAACGACGCCGGTGCCGTGTTCAAGAATTTTTTCGGTTTCTTCGGCGGATTTGTATTTGAAGACGTTGTCGGACTCAACGAGGGAGTATTCGCCGGCGAAGCGAGCGGCGTCGGATTCGGTCATTTTAGCGATGCGGCTGACGGCAAACGGCAAAAGCACGGCGACGATGATGGCGCAAACAATTAAAATGATGACACCGAAGGCGGGGTGATAAGGCTCGGTGGCGTGAACGGTCTTTTTCGCAGCGGCGCTAGTGGTTTTTTTAACCGCAGGCTTTTTAGAAACAGGTTTTTTGGCGGTTTTGGTTTTTGTAGCTTTTGAAGATTTCTTATTTACCATGGTTTAATTTTAGCATAAGTTTTTTGGTTTTTGAAGTGAAAGTTTGCTATAATAATATATATGTCAAAGTCGAGGTATTGGGGGACGATGCTAGGGTGGGTGACCGTGTTGGCCGCCGGTTTAACCGTCCTTGTAGCGACGACTGTACACGCGGTTTCTTTGACTTGCCCAACCACTTCGGCCGCTTCCACGACGCCAACTGTAACTGTGGGTGGGATTGACTCCAGCTGTGGTTCCGTGCCGGCAGATTTGAAGAAAGCTTTGCTCGACGCTGGTTATTCCAATGCGGCAGCAGCAGGAATTATGGGGAATATTCAAGGTGAGTCGCGTTTTAGGGTGAATGTGGTGGAACACGGCGAGCTAGTGAGCGACGATTTCGTGGCTTATGATTTGGTCAAAAATAAGCGCTCGGATAAACTTATAAATAGCGAGGGCGGCAATTTGGGGTTTGGGCTTGCGCAGTGGACGACCAATGGTAGGGTAAAAAGTCTTCAGTCTTACGCCGAGCGGGTTGGTAAGCCGGTGGCTTCGGCGGCGGCACAGATTGGATATTTGATTGAAGAGTTGGCGTCGTACGGTCTTAGTGCCTCTGCCCTCAAGTCATTCACGGTTGACGAGGTAACTTGGGTGATGTTGCGTGATTTTGAGACTCCACTCAACGTATTTTGCGTGGGGAGCGAGTGTTCCGGCAGTATTCAAAACACCGCCAGCGCCAGGCACACCAGTTTAAGCGATTTGCTCGCGAACAAGGATTCTTATGCGGCCGCTTATGGGACTTTTTCTACACGGCTGGCTTTTGCGAAAAATTGGGAGAGCCTGGACGTTAGCAAGTGCTCCGGTGGGGCGTCGGGTGACGAAGGCGAAGATGCGCCCGACCCGACGCCGACAGATGAAGGTGGCGGCAGCGGCGGTTCTTCCGGCGGGGGGGAGTCTAGCGGAGGTGGGGGTTCGTCTGGTGATTCTGGTGGGGGCGCTGGCGGGAGTTCTGGCGGAGGTGGGAGTACTGAGCCGACAACTTCTGGCGGTACAACTGGTGCTTTAGGGGCGAAAAACGCGAACAACATGGTGGGGCAGTTTGATGCTGGGGTTAAAGACGTGGTCTGGCGCACGGACGGTTCAACGGTGGGCGCATCGGGTTGTTCGCTAGTTTCCGTGGTGAACGCCGCGCGGACGCTTGGCCATGCGAAAGATTCAGTCAATATCAGCAGTTTGGCAAGCTGGACGAAGTCGCGAATTTCTAGCGCGAACTGGGACAACCTAAAAACCATGGCGAAGCACGTGGGGCTTTCGGTGAGCAGTTGGCTGTGGTCGAGTAAATCGACCAGTGACGCGACAAAAATCGCGAAGATTCGCGATACGCTCGCGAGCGGCGGGGTAGTGATTGCTGGTGGCGACCGTGCAGGGACAGATTCTTCGTTTTGCACCAGTTCACGGCTTTCGGGTGGCGAGTGCGTGTTTACGCCAGGTGGGCATTTTGTGGCGATTATTGGCATTACGGCAGACAACAAGCTTGTTATTGCGAATCCCGCTAAGGGTAGCAAGTCCGCTACGGGCTGGATTTTCCCGGCGAGTGGCGTGTTAAAATATTCTAACAAGGCGATTATGGTGAAATGATGGACAATCAACCGATTATTTCAAAAAAGAAAATACTAATTGCCCTTGGGGCGATGGCGGCGGTGGTAGGTATTGTGCTACTCATTTTATTCTTCCCAAGTCCAGACCAGGACTTGAGCGGTCAAGAAACTCAGTTCAACTTTGCAAAAGAAGGTTCAAAGATTGCCGAGATTCAAGAGCTGATTAAATATGGGCTGTCTCGCGAGCAATATACGACGGTGTTTAATAAGCTCGACAAAGAATTGCCAGAGTTAGAGCCGGAGGCTGCTTATTTCTATTTAGTGGAGGAGAGTGAATGGCTGGAGGAGAGTGCGCAAGCTTCTGCGCCGGTGGCGACCGTGGAGGCCGAGGCGCGAGCGCCTGAGGACGACCCGACGGCAACGATTTTTGGAACGCAAGACGGAGCCGGCGAAGCGCGTACCGGTAACGGCAGTGCAGAGGATGTTTTAGGGTTTTTGATGCGCTCCGACCGGAACAAGACCTATAAGGTGCGGGTGAA
>CAYODV010000030.1:0-8249 GCA_964402915.1 uncultured Candidatus Saccharibacteria bacterium | reverse complement strand
ACTTTGCGTTTGCCGTTTTTGATTTCGATTTGTTTTTCTTTGGGGACGATGGCGTCGAAGATTTTGTCGGCGAAGTCCACGGAGTTCGCGCGCTGGCGGATGGCGTCGGCGACCTTGTCTTCATAACCGCCGTAGGTGCTGATTGCGTACCACGCGCGGGTGTCATCATAACGGTTTACTGCCATAAAATTTCTCTCCTTTATTTAAGAATTAAGCTAAAGATCCACTCGAATAAGAGGTCGAGGAGGATGAGGAATGTGACGAAAATCACCGTATAGACAAATACAGCGAGAACCATCTTCCAAGTGACTTTGCGGTTGGGCCAGCGGACTTGACGAAGTTCGCGCCAAGAGTCGCGCAGATAGCGACCGAGAGCGATGAAGGGGCGAAAAAGCAGGAATGGCTTTTTGGCCTTGGCTGGTTTTTCCGCTTTTTGGGGCTTTGTGACCTCTTTGGCCTTTACGGCTTTTTGAGCTTTGACGGCCTTTTTGGGCGGTTCGGGGAGCTTGGCGGAACGCGGTTCCCCGGATTCTCTGGCTTTGATGCGAGTGATGTGCGCCATAGATTCCTTTCTTCTATAAAAAATAATCTCTTACGAGATTGTCAAGAGTATTGTAACACAGGTTGGGAGTTTTGGGAAGATTTTTGTGAAGATTTTAGGCGATGGGGTTTATTTTTGGCTAATTAGTGATATAATAAGGATACCTTGGAGCGTCGCCAAGTGGTAAGGCAGTGGGTTCTGGTCCCACCATTCGGGGGTTCGAATCCCTCCGCTCCAGCCAAGATTTGACAGATTACGCAGAATGTGGCGTAATTTTTGTTTGTGCGAGTATAATTCTTATGCTATAATGGGGGTATGATTTTTAAGCCTAGGCACAGATTGGACACGATTGAGGATGTCGAAGAGTTTTATGCGGCGATTAACCGGAGTCACTTGACGCAGGCGCTTTCCGAAGACCGGCCATATACTTATTGGACGATTGAGTTGTATGACCAAGCAAACGGGATTCGCGGGGGCGGAGGCCTGGGGATTTTGGCGGCCGATACGCGGCGGGTGGCAGAGCAGATGAATGTGCCGCTGACGCTTATTACGCCGTTTTATCCGAGCGAGCGGCATCAGAAGTTTGAGGAAGGGCGAAGTTTTGACGTGTCGAGGCCGGTTAACTACCAGGATTTTGGGTTTGAGCTGGTTGATACGGTGAATATTCGGTGTAATAAGGACTTGGTGCGGCTGGAGGTGCTGGAGAAGCGGTTTAATTCGACGCGGATTTTGGCGATTACGGAGCCGAATTTTGGCGAGCTTTATGCGGGCGATTCTTGTGGCGATCACAGGCTGTATCAAGAGGTGGCGCTGGGCTTTGGGGGGTATCAGGCGTTGAAGCTGATTGGGGTAAAGCCGGCGATTATGCAACTGAATGAAGTGGCGACGTTTTTTGCGGCGCTGGCGCGGCTGGATGAGCTGGCAAGTAACGGGATGGATTTTTATGAGGCGGTGGTTTATACGCGCAAGCATACTTTATATACGAATCATACGCTGGTGCAAGCGGCGGAGGCGTCGTTCTCGTATGACCAGTTTGAGCGGTATGTGTTTACGAATTTGAAGTCGAAAGCCGTGAAGAAGTGGCTGTCTGATAAATTTGTGGACGGCCGAATTCGGCTGTCGAGCGTGACGATTGAAATTGCGGAACTTAGAAGCGGGGTTTCCAAACTTCATGCGCGGGTGGCGAATTATTATGACCTCTCTGGCGAGAAAGTGAAGTTTAAGGCGGTGACGAACGGGATTGATATTCCCTATTGGGTGTTGCCGAATATTGTGAAGTTTTATAAAGAGGCGGGGGTGCTGGACAAGTTTACGCTTCCGACGGCGGATTTTGAGGCGGCGGTGGAGAAAATTGAGGCGGGAGAGATTCGCGCACTGAAGGCGCAGGGGCGGGCGTTTATGAACAGGGTGCTGGCGCGACGGCCGGACCAGAATGGTAAGGTGTTGGAGTTTGGTGAGACGGACATTGTGTTTGATTTTAAGCGACGGTTTGTGGATTATAAGCGGCCGTGGCTGCCGTTTACTGACCCGGCGAGGCTGAGGCGGATTTTGGAGAATCATCGGGCGCATTATATTCTGTCGGGGCGGGTGCATGCGGGCGACGAGCGGATGATGAAGCGACTAGACGAGGTTTTGGAGACGATAAATGGCGATGAGTTTTTGCGGACGCATGTACATTATATTGCGGATTATGACGAGGAGCTGGCGCGAGCGCTAAGCGTGGGGTCGAATGTATCCATAAATATTCCGATTGTGGGGCTGGAGGCCTGCGGGACGAGCTGGGAGAAGGACGTGGCGAATTTGTGTCTCTTGGTTTCTACGCATGATGGCGGGGTGGCGGATGCGCCGAGCGATTCTTATCTTTCCGTGTCGGGCATGACCGAAGCGGAGGAAATAGAGAGCATGTATCAGCGGATGGAGGAGGCGGCCGCGGCCTGGGAGAATGATTTTGACCTGGAGTTTTGGGAGAAGAAGCAACTTGTGAATTATTTGCCGACGGTGTCGGGGACGCGGATGCTGAAAGATTATTTGAATTATTTGTTCTAAAAAAGTATTGTTTTTGTGAAAAGTGTGGTAAAATAGAGGCAATATGGAAGGTAATAAGGTACAGCCAAGAGCAATTCTAGTTTTCGGCGCTCCAGGGAGCGGGAAGACTACCTTTGCCGAGAAGTTCTCGAAGAAGTTCCACGCTGCCTTTTTCGATCTAGGAGCGCTGGAAAGAGAAAATAAGTTAGATCGAAAGACAATTTTGTTCCTCTTAGAGCAGCTCGCGAAGACGGGGGTGACGTTGGTGATTGAGGGGATTCTCGACACCGAGCGCGAAAGGACGGAAGTGCGGAATGTGCTACGTCGGGCGGGATATAATCCAAGTTTAGTCTGGATTCAGACCGATGTAAATACGATTCGCCAGCGTTTGAAGTTGAAAAACCGAAGTGCGACGAAAGCCAAGCAGGAGTATGAAACGCGGATTGCGCGCATGGAAGCTCCGAGCGAGGTGGAAGCACCGATTGTGCTTTCGGGCAAACATACGTTTGAGACACAGCTTCGGCACGTTTTGACGCAGCTGGCGTAGAGAAGTTTAGTGGTGGGAGGCTGGTTTTTGTGATGATTATTAAAGACGACGAGTTTGGCGAAGTGATTGTGCGGAAGAATCCGCTTTCGACGGGGGTGAAGTTTACGGTTTCGACGAGCGGGAGGCTTTCCATGAGCGTACCGAAGCGGACGTCGGATTTTTTGGTGCGGCGGTTTTTGGAGCGGAATCGGGTGGTGGTTCGAGAGAAGTTGCCGCTTAATGACCCCGCGACGCAACGGGCGCGAGATGCGAAGAAGAAGATTTTGATGAAGAAGGCGCGGGAGTATTTGCCGTATCGGTTGGAGTACTGGGCGCAGCGGTTTGGGTACGAGTATGAGCGGTGTCGGTTGACGCACGCGAATACGCGGTGGGGGAGTTGTTCGACCACGCGGACGATTAGCTTAAATATTGGGCTGATGAATGTGCCGGAGAAGCTGAGGGATTATGTGATTTTACATGAGCTGGCGCACCTCAATCATATGGATCATTCGAGTGCGTTTTGGGCGGAGGTGGGGACGCATGACCCGCAATATAAAGAGCATCGGCGGAGACTGAAAATGTTTTCGCCGGGGGTGTAGAGCTTGTGGTATAATAAGCTTATGTATAGATTATCGGCGATTATTGAAGAAGCGTTCCGGGAGTTTTTGCCGCTGGCGGAGAAACGCGGAGTGGGGTTTGATTTGGATTTTCCCGACCCGACTTTACGCGTGGAGCGGCCGTCGCTGGTGCGGAAGCCGCTGCTGGCGCTTTTGCCGCAGGCGATAGAGCGGGCGGAACGGAAGGTTTCGCTTGCGGTGACGAAAACTGCGGTGGTGATTTGTGATGACGGGGTGGCGCTTTCGCCTAGTGCGGTGCGGGAGCTGGCGAGCGGGTTTGAGAATGTGAAAGCGAAGTCCCGCGTGGGGTTTGGAACGGAAGTGCGGATTTTGTTCTAAAAGTATCACCTCTGTTGGAATTGGGGTGAGGTGCGCAAATCGGACACGCGCTCTAATAGGCTAGATTTTGTCGGCGAAGAAGACGAGGCGGAAGTTGCCGTCGTCGTTGTTGCCGTTGCCGCAAGTCATGAGCGAGAGGGAGTGGCGAACGCCGGTATAGGGGTCGCGAGCGGCGTAAATAGCGGTGCGGAGGTTGTTGTCGCTGTTTAGAGTGGCCTTGGAGAGGCTGTAGCGAGTGGAGATGACGTAGGTGGAAGTGACGCCGTCGATGGTGGCGGTGAAGGTGCTGCCGGCGTAGAGGGATTTGAGCGGCGAGAAGACCGTTGAGGAGTGGCCATAGAGGAAGCGGGAGCCGGAGCCAGTGTAGCGCATGGGGCTCCAGTCGAGAATGTAGGTGAGGTCGCCGGAGAGGACGGGTTCGCCGATGTGGAAGGTGGTGGCGGAGGCGGAGGTAGTGGCGGGGGCGTAGTATGAGTAGCCGGCGCTCGGAACGGAGGCGGCGAAAGTCGTAGCGAGGGACTTTTCGACGGAGCGGATGTCGAGTTTGTCGACTTCGGTGAAGGATTCGGCGAAGTTGGCGGCGTCACGCACTTTTGCGGAGGCGGGGATGTCAAAGTTTAACTGATTGTTCAAAAAGGTGAGGCCAGCGAGGGCAAAAACCATGAACAGCCCAAGAGGGGCAGAGAATTTTTCGATTTTAGCGAAAAATTGATTAATTTTGGCAAAAATAGCTCTTTTACTCATACACACTCTCAATTAGATGTATATAAGGACATTATAGCACATTTTTGTCAAAAAAGCAATAGCCTTTTGGCCGGCTAACGGCGAAGGCCCTTAGTCGGGGCCGGCCTCCTTCGCGCCCGTCTTCACGGGGCTCCGGGGCCTTCATCCTCGCTAGCAAGCTCCGGACACCCCGACCATAAGGGCCATTCGCCTCGCCGGCCGTAAAAAGCTCCCTTGCGGGAGCTTTTTGTTATCTCTTTTTCTCTTTGACTTCGTTTCGGCCGAGGTTCTTTTTGGTTTCGGTGAAGACGACGTGTTTACGGAGAATCGGGTCGTATTTCTTCAAAGAAAGCTTGTCCGGGGTGTTCATCGTGTTTTTCTTGGTGTAATACTGACGAATTCCGGATTCTTCAGAGACGAGACCGACGAGCTTGCGCTTGGTGTTATTCTTTTTTGCCATAATTAGTCTTAATTTTATCACATCTAGAGAAAAAAGTAAATACAATGCGAGGTAAAAAAATGGAGCCGTGTGTCGGCTCTGCCCCGACGACCTGCCGCTTACAAGGCGGCTGCTCTACTAACTGAGCTAACACGGCGTACTTTATAAGTTTACCATGCGGTTTTGCAGTGGTCAAGACAGGTGGTGAATTGACTTTATGCCTAATCTGTGTTATAATTAAAGGAAGCACAACTTTTTGAGGGGGGATTTTATGAGCGAAAAGAGCCGTGCGAAACGTTCGTGGGCGACGATTTGGTGGATAGTTTTTATCACCTGCCTGGTCGCCGCGTTGTTCCTTTCCAACCAGACTGGTACCTCTAGTGCCAAAGTTTCCAATAAGGTCGCGCGAGAGTTTTGGGACCCGCTGGAGCAGCTGTTCCCGAATCTTACCGATGACGAGTATGTCGAGTTTAGCTATTTTGTGCGGAAGGCTGGGCATTTCTTGGTTCATGTGGCGCTTGCTGGTAGCCTGATTCAGGCGCTTTATCGCAGTTTTCGGAGGAAGGGCTTGGCGGTGATTTTGACCGTCATCATCGCTTGTGCGATTGCCATTTTTGACGAAGTTGTACAACTGCGTGCGCCCGGCCGGGTTTGGGCGGTGACTGATATTGGGATTAATGTTATTGGTGCGCTGATTGGTACTTGCTTATCTGGTATTACCTTTTGACCTGCTTGACCTAAGCAGGTCATTTTTTACTTGTAAAATCCGGCCGCTCGTGATAATATATAGAGTGTGCCGCCTTAGCTCAGTGGTAGAGCACGTCCATGGTAAGGACGGGGTCTCGAGTTCAAGTCTCGAAGGCGGCTCCACATTTATAGATGCTGGAATCGTCTAGTGGCAATGACAAGAGACTGTAAATCTCTCGGCTTCGGCCTTCGTAGGTTCGAGTCCTACTTCCAGCACCATTTTTTAAGTTAAAAGCCGGTATCTCGGCCTTTTTTCTTATTCGCTCATCCAATAGATGCGCTTCATAAGAAGAAAAGACCAATCTACCGGCTTTTATTCTTAAAAAATCCATATATGCTGACTCTTGTTGAATTGTGGGGAGAAATGTGTTATAATATTGGAGATGCGCTTAGTTTGGTTTGGGCGTGTTAGATTTTTTACAAAAAATTTGATTAGGAGGGGAAATCATGGTAACTTTCAAGGACATTCAGAAGGCAATCAAGGCGAACGACGTAGGTAAGTTGAAGAAAGAGTTGGAAGAGACTGGGCTGAAATCGACCGGAATCCCTGTGATGTCTGTTAAGGGCCTGAACTATTTGACGACGATTTTGTACTATGCGGCAGTGGCCGTGCAGAAAGGGACGATTGAAACCGAGACCGTGACAGCAATGATTGACTATTTTGGAAATTGTGTTGACATTTTTGCGATGGCCCATCATATGCTGGAGTTTGACGAGCTTGAGGGTCGGAATGGTTACGGCGTCCTGCCGGAGCGGCTCCGTGATTTGTTGGACGAGAATACCTTTTGCGACGAGTTTGCCGAGCTGCTGCTGGATTTGAATCCGGAGAAGTATTTTGTGCTGATGCGGTATATTCGCTATGAGGTGAATCAGCTGGATGCCCGCTTTGCCAAGCCACTGCTTCATTTTGCTTATCGGCGCGGAGTAATCCCGAAGGAGCTATTCTTTCCGCTGATGATGGCGGCGCTGAGATGGCCGGAAGGCATGGTTGAAGCGATAGCGTTGCCGATGTCGCTGGCGGGGTTGGCGTCTCTACTGCGGATGCGTGGCGACCTGGACGGCGAAGAAGAATGACCAAAGGACTTTATGAAAAAAGCCGAGCTTCAAAACAAGCTCGGTTTTTTAATGTTTGCCGCAGTGGTCGTGGTCGGGATTTTGTTCAAGGGGGTGATGGTGGGTTTTGGAGAGGTGGGGGAAGATGAATTCGAGACCGATTTTGAAGATGATGAGGGAGATGAGGAGGGAGATGTAGGGTTCGACGTTGATGCCCCAAGCGAGGTAGAAGAGGATGGCGGCGAGGACGGCGAGGGAGATGAGCATGTCATTTAGGGTTTCAGCGGCGGAGGCGGAGAGGACTTTGGAATGGTGGGCGATTCCCTGTTTTTTGAGGTACCTTGAGAGGGCGAATTTGGCGGCGATGGAGCCGAGGAGGACGAGGAAGGTGGCGAGGGAGTAGTCGGGGGCTTCTGGCGGAGCGAAGAGCTGTTCGATGGCTTCGATGACGATGTGGACGCCGGCGGCGAGGATGATAAGGGCGATGGCGACGGTGGTGAAGCGTTCGATTTTGTCGCGCTTTTCGGCGAATTTGGGGTTTTTGGCGAGTTTTTCACCGCCAACGACGAGGAAGCCGGAGACGGCGTCGATGAGGGAGTGGGCGGCGTCAGAGGTGATGGCGAGAGAGCCGGCGAGGAGGCCGACGATGAGGTTGAAGACGGCGAGGAGGAAGTTGGTGGCGATGAAAAGGTAGCCGGATTTGATGATGATTTTGGAGCGGTCGGGGATGTTGGCGTTTTTTGCGGGTTTCATAGGCGGGCTGGGTTATTTTTTCGGGCGGGAGAGGCGCGAGCCGACGCGGGAGCGAGGTTTGGCGGCGACGAGGGTTTTGACGGGTTTGGCGGGTTTAGGGGTTTTAGCGGTTTTGGGGGCGCGGCGAGTGAGGCGGTGGGCGGATTTTTTGCCGGCGAGTTGTTTTTTGCGTTCCAGGGCGGCGAGCTGGTTGTTGATGCGGAGGGTGGTGTCTTCGATTCCCTCTTCGTCGCCGGAGGCTTCATAGAGGGCGAGAATTTGGCGGAGGGTGGTGGTGGAAGCTTCGAGTTCGTAGGCGGATTCGAGGGCGTCGATGGCTTCTTTGCGGCGGCCGAGTTTTTCTTCAGCCTTGGCGAGGGCGATGAAGCGGGCGGGGATGCCGCCTTCAAGTTCCAATGCCTGTTTGAAGGCCATTTCGGCTTTTTCGTAAGCGCCGGTTTCGAGGTAAATCAGGCCGGCGTTATGAAGCGAGGAGGGGTTGTTGTC
>CAYODV010000029.1:0-8415 GCA_964402915.1 uncultured Candidatus Saccharibacteria bacterium | reverse complement strand
CCGAGAGGTCTGTTGCTGGGAGGCGATGAGCCAAAGGCAGAACGCAGAAATGCTACAGGACGAAAAGCGGACTAACGCAACTCGCAAATTTGACGTCGAGCTTAGGAGTCTGTTATGTAAGACCCTGGCGAGAGTTACCTCTTGCCCGATTAACCCCAAGGTTCTTTTTTGTCGTCACCCGCTAACGCAGATCTGCGATGTTCTTCTCTATAAACTTTGTTACCAAAGCCAACCCCCTTGTTGTGTCCGTATGATTATTCGCGATGACCAAAGAAAAATCATACAGCTCGTCTGGATGAACTTTTAAATACTTATCATTCCAAATTAAAAGCAATAACGTCAAAATAATACCAGTGCGCTTATTCCCATTAGGAAAAGCCTGGCTACTTGTCACAAAATAAAAAATCGCCGCTGCCTTCTCCTCAAGCGTCTTATATTTTTCCTCTCCAAAGACAACATTAAACGGCAAATCCAAATAATACTTTATTTTGCTAATATTCTCGTCATCAAAATCATACATAGGCTCCTTATCAAAACCAAGCTCTTTACAAACCTCAGGAAAAATAACCAGCACCAAGTCTAAAGAAGGCCGTTTAACACTTAGCGAGTTTTTTGAGCGTTTCGCCATAATTATCAACAATAACCTTCACGGTCTTTTTTACAAATTTACGATCTTCTTTTGTCATAAGCATATTATACAACAAATGCCTAAAAATTAAAAGCATATACGCTTTTAATCTAACTATTTCATGTTATAATATACCCATGAACCTCATCGTCGCCTTTGGCAACCCCGGCAGCCAGTACAACCTCACCCGCCACAACTTCGGCTTTCTCGCCCTTGATTTTTACTTCAAAATCAACAATCTCGAATGGGAACCGCACGAAAAATTCAACGCCATCTGGAAAAAACAGGGAAGCACCATCTTCATCAAACCCCAAACTTTCTACAACGACATCGGCACCGCAGTCAGAAACTTCGCCGACTTCTACAAAATCCCGCCCGAAAACATCCTCTGCGTCTGTGACGACTTCAACCTCGAATTCGGCACCATCCGCGAACGCCAACACGGCTCCGCCGGCGGCAATAACGGCCTCAAATCCGTCATCTCAAACCTAAACACCGAAAATTTTCCAAGACTCCGCCTCGGTACCGGAAACGACGCCCTCCGCAAAAAACTCGGCGACGTCGACTTCGTCCTCTCCAAATTCACCGAAACAGAAAGAAAAGAATTATCAGATATTCTTCTTAAAATCTCTAAAGTTATTCAAGAAAAAACCGAGTAACGGAAGTTTTAACGCAGAAGAACAAAGGAGATTTTGAGAATGGCACAAAAAAGCTCCTTGGTGTAGGAAAATAGGCAAGGGTGGGCATCACCTATTATCCTACACTAAAGAGCCTTTTTGGTACCCCACAACGCTTCGATTTGATACCGGGGAAGCCCCGGAAGCGCGACCCACCTCACACAAAATTGGGGCCCGCCGGTTATGGGGGTTGCTATGCCTTCGAAGGTCCTCTCAAAGTGGAGGTAATACTTATAAGACTTAAAACCATTGAAGAAGAAAATTAAAAGTCCGAGGGGTTTCAAAAGCACGCAACTTCTGCTACACTAGAAGTGCAGCATCTGTTATAGTTTATTTAGGTACAGATTGGGGCCTATGCAACCCCAACTTGAAACCATTATATCACTTTAATTCAAAAAAGTCAACACTTTTTTCACATTTTTTATGAAAATCAACGAAATCCGACCCCTAGACACCGAATACACCTCTCCGTTAGATTCTATTGCGCTTAAGCCTAAATTATTATATTATTATGGAACTTGGCCAGAGAAACGCATCAAAACCGTCGCCATCGTCGGCGCCCGCAAATGTAGCAAATACGGCGAAGAAATCGCCTATAACCTCGCCAAAGCCCTCGCCGAAAAGGGAATCATCGTCGTTTCCGGCCTCGCCTACGGCATCGACTCCATCGCCGCCCGTGGCGCCCTCGCCGGCGGCGGCCGCACCATCGCCATCCTCGGCACCGAAATCGAACGCATTTACCCTCATGAACATATCAAACTCGCCGAAGAAATCGTCACAAAAGGCGGCGTAGTCGCCAGCGAATATCACCTCGGCGACCAAATCTACCCCAAAACCTCATTCCTAGAACGCAACCGCATCATCTCCGGCCTCGCCGATGCCGTCGTCGTCGTTGAAGCCCGCGAACGCTCCGGCTCGCTCAATACCGCCTCCCACGCCCTCACTCAAGGCAAAGACCTCTTCGCCGTTCCTGGCGACATCAACCGCCTCACCAGCCAGGGCTGTAACCGTCTCCTCGCAAACGGCGCTAACCCTTACCTCGGTATCGAAGACTTCCTTAAATACCTCCTCCCCAACTCTAAGCCTCGCTCCAAAAAAGCCAAACTCGAACAAATCTCCCTCTTCGCCGACACCCCCGAAGAACGCAACATTCTCACTCTCCTTGCCAGCAACCTCCGCGACGGCGACCTCATCATGGAAAAACTCGACATGGATGTCGTCACCTTCAACCAAACCATCACCATGCTAGAAATCAAAGGCGCCATCAAATCCCTTGGCGCAAATTATTGGACACTCGCTTAGGGACAGCAAGACAAAGGCCCTTAGGCGACTTCATGTTCGGTTATTTGTCCGATTCCGCACGCGCCAGCAGTCAGAATTATCAACATTCACGAAACGAGCACTGGAAAGTCCCAGGCGCAGTTTCGACTGAATGTTGTAATTCTGACGACTGCGAGCGGAGGACCAGGACAAAAACCGAATGTGAAGGCGCCAAAATGGCATTTTACCAATTTATATGCTATTATGTTAAATATGTCCAAGAATCTCGTCATCGTCGAGTCTCCCGCCAAGGCCAAAACTATTGAAAAATATTTAGGCCATGATTTTCACGTCTTATCAAGCGTCGGCCACATCAGAAAAGACACTAAAGTCGACATCAAAAACGACTTCGCCGTCACTTACGAAATCGACCCCGGCCACACCAAGGTCGTAAACGAACTCAAAAAAGCCGTTAAGCAAGCCGACACCATCTGGCTCGCAACCGATGAAGACCGCGAAGGCGAATCCATCTCTTGGCACCTCCTTGAAGTCCTCAAACTCCCCAAAACCACTCACCGCATCACCTTCCACGAAATCACTAAACCCGCCCTTGAGGAAGCCATCAAACACCCTCGCACCGTGGACATGGCCATGGTCAGCTCCCAACAAGCCCGCCAAACCCTCGACATGCTCGTCGGCTTCGACCTCTCCGGCGTCGTCCGTCGCAAAGTCCCCGGCGCCATCTCCGCCGGCCGCGTCCAATCGCCGGCTCTCCGTTTAATCGTCGAAAAAGAACGCGAAATCGAAAACGCCAAAGAAAAATTCTCCTTCAAAATCACCGGCACCTTCGCCGACGCCCAAAACCACGACTTCCTTGCTTCGCTTGAAAAACACTCCCCAGAAACCGAATCAGACGCCCAAAAGCTCCTGGAAACCCTAGCCCCCGCCACCTTCAAAGTTGGCAAAATCGACAAAACCGAAACCCTAAAACCCAACCCCGTCCCCTTCGCCACCGCCGCCCTCCAAATCGAAGCCAACAGCCGCCTCGGCTTCTCCTCCTCCACCACCATGCGCGCCGCCCAAGGCCTTTACCAAGCCGGCCACATCACTTACCACCGCACCGACTCGCTCAACCTCTCTAGTCAAGCCCTCGCTACCATGGCCGCCTACATCGAAAAAACTTTCGGCAAACAATACCTCAAACTTCGCCACTTCAAAACCAAATCCGCCGGCGCCCAAGAGGCCCATGAAGCCATCCGCCCCACCCACATCGAAGTTGAAACGGCCGGCGCCAACGATTTTGAACGCAAACTCTATAATCTCATCCGCACCCGCACCCTCGCCACCCAAATGGCTAACGCCCGCGTCGCCAAGACCACCGTCACCATCGAACCCAGCACCGCCAAAGACAAACCCTTCACCGCCCACGGCGAAATCGTCATCTTCGACGGCTTCCTCAAAGTTTACGGCAAACAAAAAGACCTCGAACTCCCCGAACTCAACACCGGCGACACCGTCACCGCCCAAAAAATCACCGCCCGCCAAACCTTCGCCAAACCCCCCGCTCGCTACACCGAAGGCTCCCTCGTCAAAAAACTTGAAGAACTCGGCATCGGCCGCCCATCCACTTACGCCTCTATCATGACCGCCATTCAATCTCGCGGCTACGTCAAAAAAGGCGAATCCGAAGGCAAGAACCGAAACGTCACGGAACTCACTCTAGAAAACGGCACCGTCACCAAAAACGCCGTCCAAGAAAAATCCGGCGCCACCAAAGGCAAACTCCTCCCCACCCCCGTCGGCGAACTCGTCTCCGACTTCCTCACCGACCACTTCGACCAAATCGTCGATTACGGCTTCACCGCCGACGTCGAAACCAAGCTCGACCTCATCGCCGAACAAAAACTCGACCGCGTGCGGATGCTCCGCGACTTTTACACCCCCTTCTCTGAGCTCATCGACCACTCCTCTTTCCTCGAACGCTACAACTCCGCCACCGAACTCGGCATCGACCCCAAAACCGGCGAAAAAATCTTCGCCAAAATCGGCAAAAACGGCGGCTTCATCCAACTCGGCGAAAACGAAAAAGACTCCGGCAAAAAACCGCGCTTCGTCCCTCTTCCTAAAGGCAAAACCGTCAAAACCGTCACCTTAAAAGACGCCATCAGACAACTCGAACTCCCCAGCCTCCCTCGCCGCCTCGGCCTCGCCAAGGACGGCGCCGAAATCATCGCCGCCTCTGGCCCCTTCGGCCCTTACCTTAAAGCCGGCAAATACAACATCGCCATCAAAGGCAAAAGCCCCTACACCATCACTTTCGACGAAGCCAACGCCCTCTACGAAGAAAAACTCAAAAGCGTCATCAAGGATTTTGAAAACGGCATCATGATTTTGAACGGCGCCTACGGCCCCTACATCAAAGGTTGCGGCCGCCGCAACAACCTCAAAATCCCTAAAGACATGGACGCCAAAAAAATCACCAAAAAACAAGCCGAAGACATGCTCCTCAAAAAATTTGGCACCAAAGCTTTGCCAGGGAACGACGCCACCAAAAAACTAACAAAGAAAACCAAGAAAAGCACAAGCAGAAAGAAACAAAGCGCAAAAAAGTAAACTTTTTTACAATTTTCTTGCCCATTTTGTAAAAATTGTGATACAATAATTTCCAGGTAAAAACGTACCTTAAATCAGCCTAAATTAGTTGACAGTTCTTCTGATTTATGGTATATTATATTTCAAGTTTCAATATTATATATTAACGGGGTGGACATAAGGAAACAACCAATGGAACAAAACGCCGACCTGATTGCCAAAGCAATCAAAGGCAGTCTCAGCATTATCGACCAAGACCGCGAGCGCAAAATCGTTGAAAAACGTTTTGGACTCGACGGCCAAAAAGAGACTCTTGAGCAAATCGGAGAAACCCTCTCCGTCACTCGTGAGCGCGTCCGTCAACTCGAAAAAGTTATCCTTGTCCGCCTTCGCATCGCCGCCAAAGAAAACAAAATCCCTGACCTTCCTGGCGCCGAAAAAATCATCATTCGCAATCTCGCCGAAATTGGCCGCGTCGCAAAAACCGCCACTCTCGCCGAGAAAATTTTTGGCGCAAAAGCCACTAACGCCAACCGCGCCGCTTTAAGCTTCCTCGCCGACATCTCCGCCGGCCTCACCGTCGTCACCGAAAACGACCGCTACTTCAGCGCCGTCGCCATCGCCGACCGCGGCGACGAAAAGGCCATCCGCGCCAAAGTCGACGCCATCGTCAAACTCATCAAAGACAACAAAGCCCCCATGACCCTCGACGAACTCGACGCCAAACTCGACTACGAGCACCCGTCCCAAATCGCCGCTATCGCCAGCGTCTCCAAACAACTCGCCACGCTTAACGGCCTCTGGGGCCTCGCCAAATGGCCAGCCGTCAACCCCAAGAACATCCGCGACAAAATCTACGTCATCCTTGAATCCAAAAAGGAACCGATGCACTTCAGCGACATCGCCGCCGCCATCGCCGACTCCAGCTTCAAACGCAAAAACGTCACCACCCAGGCCATCCACAACGAACTCATCAAAGACCCCCGCTTCGTCCTCATCGGCCGCGGCATCTACGCCCTCGACACTTGGGGCTACAAAAAGGGCACCGTCTCCGAAATCATCACCTCTGTCTTAAAAGACGCCGGCAGGCCCTTAAGTCGCGAAGAAATCGTCGCCGAAGTCATGAAATCCCGCAAAGTCAAAGAAACCACCATCCTCTTAAACCTCCAGAACAAAAAACTCTTCAAAAAAGTCGACAAAAACGCCTTCGAATTAGCTTAATGAAAACAGCCCCGTTAACACGGGGTGTTTCTGTTTTGGGCGAGGCGAGGCAACTGCCCTAGTTGCCGTCAGCCTCGCATTTTTTACAAAAATGTGATAAAATAACAGTAATGTCAATTATAAGCATTATTCTTTCTCCTTTCGTCTGGGTTCCGCTCGTCGGTCTTTTCGCCTACCTCACCTATAAAAACTACAAAAAAGCCAACCGCCTCCAGGTCTTAAACGTTGACTCTGTCCTCTTGATGCTAGAAATCCCCCGCACCAACGACAAAAAAGAACTCGCGGCCGAACAGCTCTTCGCCTCCCTCCACGGCATCTTGCGTGACAAAAACGAACTCAAAAACTCTGGCGGCGTTCAGGAACACTTAAGCTTCGAAATCGTCTCCACCAAAGGTCAAATCCGCTTCTACGTCTGGGTGCCCAAAATCCTCCAATCCTTCGTCGAAGGCCAAATCTACTCCCAATATCCCACCGTCCAAATCCACAAAATGTCCGAAGACTACGTTGACAACCGCCACAAACACTCCATCACCTACTCCGCCGAACTCACCCTCACCGAAGACTCCGCCCTCCCCATCAAAACCTTCGATACCTTCGAAGTTGACCCTCTCGCCGGCATCACCGGCACCCTCGCCAAACTCGACACCGACTCAAGCGAAGAGCTCTGGATCCAAATCCTCACTCGCCCGCTCGCCGACGACTGGCACAAAAACACCACCGACAAATGGGTCACCAAGGTCAAAAACGGTGGCAAAACCGGCCTCTTTGGCACCAACTTCGACTTCCGCTGGATTGCGCAAGTCTTCGCCGCGCTCTGGAAACCGCCGGAGGGCGGCATCGGCGGCTCTGACGGCAAAACCGTAGAAATCTCCGAACGCGACAAAACTCGCATAGCCAAGGCCGAAGAAAAAGCCACCAAACTCGGCTACGAAGTCAAAATCCGCCTCGCCTACCTCGGTAACGACGAAATCAACGCCAAGCTCAACATGCAGGCCCTCGTCGGCACCTTCAAACAGTTCAACTCCACCAACCTCAACGGCTTCAAAGTTGACGGCGCCACTTTCGACCCCGAAGCTCTCGACTCTTACAAACTCCGCCAATTCACCGACACCGGCTTCATCCTAAACATCTCCGAACTCGCCTCCGTTTACCACCTCCCCCACACTTCCGTCGAAACCCCCAACATCGTCTGGGCCAGTAGCAAAACCGCCGAACCTCCCGCCAAGCTCCCCATGCTCACCGGTAACCCTGCCGAAGACGAAAACATCTCCGCCTTCGGCCTCACCAACTTCCGCGGCATCAACCACCAATTCGGCCTCCTCCGCCGCGACCGCTCCCGCCACGTTTACATCATCGGCCAAACCGGCGCCGGCAAATCCGGCCTCCTCGAGCTCTTCGCCCTCTCCGACGTCTTCTATAACCAAGGCTACTGCATCATCGACCCTCACGGCGACTTCGCCATCGACAACCTCCGCTTCGTCCCCAAATCCCGCATCAAAGACGTCGTCTACTTCAACCCCGCCGACACCGCTCACCCCGTCGCCTTCAACCCGCTCGAACTCTCCGACCCGGCTAGAAAACCCAACGTCTCCTCCGAAGTTATCGGCGTCTTAAAACGCATGTTCGGAGAATCTTGGGGCCCCCGCCTCGAACATATCCTCCGCTACACCCTCCTCGCCCTCCTCGACCGCCCAGAAACCACCCTCCTCGACATCTCCCGTATGCTCACAGATAAAGACTTCCGCAAAGAAACCCTCGACTACTGCAAAGACGTCACCGTCCTCCAATTCTGGAAACAAGAATTCGGCACCTGGGGCGACAAACAAGTCACCGAATCCATCGCCCCGGTCTTAAACAAGGTCGGCGCCTTCACGGCGAACCCCATCATCAGAAACATCATCGGCCAACCGAAATCCAGCTTCGACGTCAGAAAAATCATGGACGAAGGCAAAATCCTCGTCGTCAATCTCTCTAAAGGCCTCATCGGCGAAGACAACGCCGGCATCCTCGGCGCCTTCCTCGTCACCAAAGTCCAGC
>CAYODV010000028.1:0-8949 GCA_964402915.1 uncultured Candidatus Saccharibacteria bacterium | reverse complement strand
GCAGCTCAGGCGACAGCTTGCCGCCGGCCTGGGTCATCGTCTTCAGGGAGGGCAGCCCTCGGCCGCGTGATTTTCAACGAAATCTTGCCAAAAGATTACCCGTTCGACAACAACGTCCAGACCTCTAAACAACTCAAGAAGGTCATGGCCGACATCTTCGACATCTACGGTGCCGAAACCACCGTCAAGACCGCCGACGCCGTCAAAAACCTCGCCTTCGAGTACGAAACCATCGCCTCCGTTTCAACCGCGAAAGACGACTACCCGACTTATCCGGAAATCGCCGACTTCATCGCCGAAGGTGACGCCACCACCGCCCAAATTCAAGACCAATTCAACCAGGGCATGCTCACCGAAGAAGAACGCAAGAATCTCACCGTCAAGACCTGGCGCAACATCGACGACCGCATCAGCGCCTTCCTCAAGGACAAGCTGGCCGACCTCGACACCGACATCGCCGTCATGGTCAACTCCGGCGCTCGTGGCTCTGTGTCTAACATCAAGCTCGCCTCTGCGGAAATCGGCATCATGGTCGACATCAACAACAACGAAATCGAACTTCCGGTCAAATCTTCTTACAAGGAAGGTCTTAACACGCTGGAATCCTTCATCGCCACCCGTGGCGCTCGCCAGGGCCAGGTTTCTACCGCCCTCCGTACCGCCGACTCCGGCTACCTCACCCGCCGCTTGGTCGATGTCGCTCAAGACGTCTTCACCACCGACGAAGAGGCTTACGACCCCGGCTTTGCCGTTTATAAGTCCGAAACCGAACAAACCGGCATCGACTTTAAATTCCGCATCGCTGGCCGTTACACCGCCGAAACCATCCCCGGCTACCTTGAAGCCGACCAGCTCATCACCCCGGAAATGGCCGCTCAACTTGAAAACGACGACCAAATTGAATCCGTCAAGATTCAATCCGTCCTCACCACGACTGCGGTCAACGGCGTCCCGCGCAAGGCTTACGGCGTGGACATGGCCACCCGCGAACTCGTCGAGGCCAACCAACCGGTCGGCGTCATCGCCGCCCAGTCCCTCGGTGAACCTGGCACCCAGCTCACTTTGGACACCAAACACGGCTCCGGTGTCGCCGGCTCCGGCGCTATCGCTCGCGGTCTTCCGCGCGTCGAGGAGCTTCTCGAAGCCCGCACGCCAAAAGGTCAAGCTTGGGTCTCGCCGATTGATGGCACCGTGGAGACCCACGAAGATGGCAATCACTTCATCGTCACCATCACGCCTAGCACCGGCGACACCGAACGCATCGAACTTGACGGCCGCAAGGCTAAGGTTAAAGACGGCGCCTCTGTCAAAGCTGGCGACGTCATCGCCGCCAAGGCCAAAGGCGCAGAGCCTCTCACCGCTCCGTTTGACGGCAACGCTCAACTCGTTGACGGCGCCATCATCCTCGTTGGCGAAGCTGGCGCCCCTGTTCGCCTAGAAATCCCGAACACCGCCGAGCTCGTCGTCAAAACCGACGACATCGTCACCGCTGGCGACCGCCTCACCACCGGCTCCCTTAACCTCCAAGACCTCTTGCGTTACAAGGGCACCGAGGCCACCCAGCGCTACATCATGAACGACGTCATGTCCGTTTACGCCGCCCAGGGCCACGAAATCTCCTCTAAACACTTCGAAGTTATCATCCGCCAAATGTTCAACCGCGTCATGGTCACCGAATCTGGAGATAGCTCCTTCGTCACTGGCGACATCGTCGGTCGCGCCGCCGCCGAAACCGAAAACGCCGAACTCGTCAAGGCCGGCAAGACCCCAGCCACCGTCGAGCACCTGCTCCTCGGTATCACCAAGGTCTCCATCTGGTCTGACTCCTTCCTCTCGGCCGCATCCTTCCAAGACACCACCCGTGTCCTCATCAACGCCGCCACTAACGGCCGCATTGACCACCTCCGCGGCCTCAAGGAGAACGTCATCATCGGCCGCAAAATCCCTGTCGGCACCGGCGTCAAACCGCTCGATGTCGCTCCGGAACCGGAAGGCCCAACCGAAGCCGACCTCGTCGGAATGTAAAAACAAACATTGTGAAAAGGCCCCTATTGCACTGGGGGTCTTTTTATAGCGCAACTATTGACAAAATAACCCGCTTGTGCTATAATAAAGTCATAGTTTACTAGCGGCTCGCCCGCAAATATAGAGTAAACTGGTATGAAGGGGGACTTAAAATGGGTAAAAATCGTAAATTCCATCCCGTAGAAGCCGTTGTTTTCCACATTAACGACGAAATCGCCTGCGCCAAGCAGAGCCATCGCGACCACCTGGACGCCGACAGTGAGTATCACCACTACCGGAGCGTCATTACCTCCGACCCGGCTCTCGCCGAGTGCCACAACCTCCGAGAAGCCGACGACCTGGCAGAAATGTTCGACAGCGAAGCCTGCTTCGATGCCGGCGACGTCCTGACTCGGAAAACCCGCCTTGCGTTAATCGCAATCCTGATTATCACCCTGATGGTGCCAATTGTCCTACTCTGGGTCTATCCGCCCTACTGGGTGGAAACCACCTGGGACAACTGGTACAAGTTCGCCGTCGTGCTCTTCATTGGTACCGGCGGTATCACTCTGGCGGAAAAATACGTTTACAACTGGATTGGCAAAGCCGCCATCGCTCACCGCATCCGCCGGCTGAACCGCTGGAAACGTAAAGCCATGAAGGCCGCCTACATCTCCCCAGAAGCCTACCAGCGCTTCCTGGACAGACAAAACCTTTACCGGCTCTCCTGCGTAGAATACGATTAAATCTCAAAAAGCCTCGCGCTACTTCTCTTGAGAAGCCGCGAGGCTTCTCTTTTTGCAAAAATTATGTTATAATATAAAGCGGTTCCTGGTACCACTTACCCCGTTGCAACTTTACAAAAAGGAGGATTAAGTATATGGATAGTCTTTTCGTCCGCTGCGACCCCGAAGTTCTTAGCCGCGTCCGCCTGGACACCGCTCAAGGTTACAGGCGTACTAATTTCACCCTTAACCTGTTCCCAAACTCCGACAGCTTCACCGACACCGGCACCGCACTCTTAGAGCGCCCGCACGGCTCTAGCATCCTGACCCTGCGCTATCACAAGGTCGGCCCGCTCGACCGCCACGGCACCCCTATACTCGGCTTGCCTCCGCTCGCTCAGAAGCTCTTCATCGACCAATACCTCTCTGACCTGCCCGCTGGCCTTCATCTGGCCGGCCTCTACGCTGGCCACTTCAACACCGAAATCGACTTCTCAACAAGCGAAACCAAGTTAGAATTCGCCAGCGCTCAGCCAGAAAGCGCCAAATACCTCTTGCTCGACTTCGACGGTACACCAAAGGAACTAGTCTCCACTAACGGCGACATCAACGTTTTCCCTGACAAAAGCCATACCTACGTCGTTTACCCAGTCACTATGCTCGTAAAATTCACCCTCAAAACTCGGTGCACTTTCGTCGAATACGCCGGTTTCTCCTGGCAAGCGCAAAAAGACCTTCGGTCTTTCTATGACGACAGCATCGTCCTGGAAAACTACGAGCACGTCGCCGACATCTCCCGCCATCTTGGTGATAAGGCGATTCTGGCACCTCGCAACCGTCGCCGCACCGACGCGCACACTTAACCCCTTTTACTCAAAGCCCCGCTTCCTTCTAAAAGCGGGGCTTTAACTATGTTATAATAAGAAAAAGGAGTTTATTTATGGAACTAAAAAAGAACAGCAAAACCTGGCAAAACTTGGAAACGGCCTTCGCTGGCGAGTCCCAGGCCCACATGAAATACCTCTACTTCGCCTCCCGCGCCAAAAAAGACGGTTTTGAACAAATCGCCGACATCTTCGCGGAAACCGCCGGCAACGAAAAAGAACACGCCAAAATGTGGTACAAGCTCTTAAACGGCGGCGCCGTCGCCGACACCAAGACCAACCTCGCAAAAGCCGCCGCCGGCGAACACGACGAATGGACGGACATGTACAAATCCTTCGCCGAAACCGCCCGCGAAGAGGGCTACATTGAGATCGCTGAAAAATTCGAAGGGGTCGCCGCCATCGAAAAGGAACACGAAGCCCGCTACCTCAAGCTCCGCGACAACATTGAAAACGACGTCGTCTTTAAGAGCGACAAAGTCACCGTCTGGAAATGTCGCAACTGTGGCCACATCTACGTCGGCGAATCCGCTCCAGAGGTCTGCCCAGTATGCCAACATCCGCAAAGCTTTTTCGAAATCAAAGCCAACAATTATTAATCATAGAAAAATCTCGCCAAACAAGGCGAGATTTTACAGGGGAACCGGATCAAACCGCAGCAAGCGCTTTCTCAAAAATGCGCTGATTAGACGAACTTACATGGGTAAGAAACTTTCTGACAGTTCCTTGCTGTCCTTCGTCGTTCCGCAGTAAGAACAGCATCCCAAGCGCGCTCGCCTGGCATCCCTGCATCGACATGGCAATACCTCTTCGATACAACCATTCAGGGCTATTGCCCTCAAACTGCTTCGACGCTAAGGTTGCTTGAGCGATCAGCTTCTCTAAGCTGAAATCCATGGGTGAGGAAACTGGGGCTACGCTGTAATTAGGCATCCTTTTCACCTCTTTCTAATAAAATACACTAGCCCTCCATGGCTAGCTAGGTCTATCTCTCTATTATACCACAAATCTCAAAATTTTACAAGATTAAAAAAGTATGCTAAAATAATCTCAAGATTTAATAATATTAAACAGGGAACAACTCATGTCCGGACACTCCAAATGGGCCACCACCAAGCGCCAAAAGGCCGTCGTCGACGCCAAACGTGGCGCCCTCTTCACCAAAATCGGTAACCAAATCGCCATCGCCGCACGTCAAGGCACCGACCCGAACATGAACCCCTCCCTTGCCATGGTACTAGAAAAAGCCCGCCTGGCCAACATGCCCAAGGCCAACATCGAACGCGCCATCGCTCGCGTCGCGGACAAGTCCGCCGCCGCACTCATCGAAGAAGTCTACGAAGCCTACGGCCCCGGCGGCACCGGCATCATCATCGAAGTCGCGACCGACAACAAAAACCGCACCCTCCCCGAAGTTCGCCACACTGTCGAAAAAAACGGCGGCCGCTTCGCCGACTCCGGCTCCGTCATGTTCCAATTCGCCCGCAAAGGCGAAATCGTCATCTCCGAAAAGTCCGAAGACGCCCTCATGCAAGCCCTTGACGCTGGCGCCGAAGACGCCGAAGAAGTCGAAGACGGCATCGAAATCATCACCTCTGATAAAGACCTCATGCGCGTTCGCCAAAACCTCCTCGACGCTGGCCTCACCGTCACCTCCGCCGAACTCGCTTATATTGCTACGAATAAAGTTTCAATTTCCGAAGAAGATTCCGAAAAATTAAGTAAGTTATTAGATAGTATAGATGATTTGGATGATGTAGTTAATACTTATACCAATGCAGAATAAAAAGATTCGTTTAGGATTTTTTGTGTTATGATAAAATTATGGAACGACTACTAGACTTTTTTACACCTAAAAATTACCTTCTCAACCTCTTCATTGACAAACACGCCAAAACCCTTAAAGGCACCGTCAAAAGCTCCGGCAAAACCAAAACCGCCGACCTCATAAAACTCCACTCCGTCGGCCAATCTATTGACTTCTTCAAAATAAATGGTAAAAACGTTGACTTCTCGCTAGAGAATGGCGTTTTAACGGCCCCAGCGGCCCCCAGAAGCGACGTTACCGTCGAAGTAGGCTTCCACGGCCCTCTCAAAGAAGACATGCAAGGCGCCTACCTCTCGACCTACCAGCACGAAGGAAAAGAGGAACGCATCGTCTCCACCCAGTTCGAATCCCACTACGCTCGCGAATGTTTCCCCTGCATCGACGAACCCGCCGCCAAAGCCACCTTCGACCTCTCCATCACCATCCCGGACAAAGACGACATCGTCTTAGCCAACACGGAACCGGTTGCGAGCGGGGAGAAGTGTGCTTCTCGTGGAGGGTCCGGAGGTTACGACCGAGGATTAGCGGCCGAGCCCCGTAACGACGGGCGCGAGGAACGCGCCTCCACGAAAGCACCTTCGACCGCAAGCGAGCACTACCACTGGTCTTTCGCTAAAACCCCCAAAATGTCGACCTATCTCCTCGCCTTCGCCATCGGCAAATTCAACGTCGTCGAAGGCAAAACCAAAAACGGCATCACAGTCCGCACCTTCGCTCCCCTAAACCAAGACCCAAAACTCTTAAAACTCCCTAACGACATCGCCATCAAATCCCTCGACTACTACGAAGACCTCTTCAAAACCCCTTACCCCCTGAAAAAACTCGACCAAGTCGCCATCCCCGACTTCGAAGCCGGCGCCATGGAAAACTGGGGCCTCGTCACCTACCGCGAATCCCAGCTCCTCTGCGCCAAAGACTCCGGCCTCGACACCAAAAAATACGCCGCCCTCACCATCACCCACGAACTCTCCCACCAATGGTTCGGCAACCTCGTCACCATGAAATGGTGGAACGACCTCTGGCTCAACGAATCCTTCGCCACCATCATGGAATACTACGCCACCGACCGTCTCTTCCCCAAATTCCACATCTGGGACGACTTCTTCATCTCCGACTGCTTCGCCGCCCTCCAACGCGACGCCGTCCAGGGCGTCCAGGCCGTCCGCGAAGACGTCAAAGACCCCGCCGAAATCGCCACCCTCTTCGACCCCTGCATCGTCTACGCCAAAGGCGCCCACCTCATGCTCTTCCTCATCCGCGAAATGGGCCAAGAAAACTTCCTAAAGGGCCTAAAGGACTACTTCGAAAAACACGCTTACAAAAACGCTGAAGCCACCGACCTCTGGACAGCCCTCGAACCCTACGCCCACGGCTTCTCCGTCCGCGACCTCATGACCGCCTGGCTCACCCAACCCGGCTACCCCGTCGTCACCGACGAAGCCCAACAACGCTTCCTCCTCGACGGCACCTCTGACAGCTCCCACTACCCCATCCCCGACCTCAAAGACGACATGTCCGGCCACTACTTAATCAACCTCTCTGGCCCGGAATTTGAAGACGCCCTCAAAAACTTCGACAATCTCAGCCACGAACAACAGCTCCGTCTCCTCATCGACCGCCTCCTCCTCGCAAACACCCCCATCGTCTCCTCCGCCTCCCTCCTCCCCCTCATCGACAAATTCAAATCCAGCTCAAACGCCACCATCTGGGGCCTCGTCAGCGACATCATCGCTAAAATCACCCTCTTCATCGATTACGACTCACCCGAAGAAAAACAGTTCAAAGCCTACATCTACTCCATCGTCAAAAAAGAACTGGCCAAATTCCCCTCCATCGTCTCCGACGCCTCCACCCCAGTAAACGACATCGAACTTAAAGACATCCTCCTCGGCGAAGTTTACTACACCCGCAACCCCGAAGGCCTTGCCAAACTCGCTACCCTCTACTCCGACGACTTCAGCCAAATCCCCGCCGACCTCACCACCCTCGTCCTCGCCTCCAACCTCTACCTCCACGAAGCCGAATTTTTCGACGCCTACCTCTCTCGCTACCAGCTCGAAAGCGACCCCGCCATACGCCACGCTCTCCTCATGAGCCTCGCTCGCGTCCACGAACCCACGAGCATCAACACCGTCTTCTCCCTCCTTAAAAACCCCAAAATCGTCCGCGCCCAAGACCACCTCTCCCTCCTCCTCTCCCTCCGCCGCAACCCCCACACTCGCCACCGCGCCCTCGACTGGATGCTAGAAAACTGGAACTACATTTATAAACTCAACGGCGAAAAAACCATCGAAGATTACCCCCGCTACTTCGCCATGACCATCGACAAAGAGGCCGACGCCAAAAAATTCTTCGACTTCTTCACTCCGCTCATGAGCGACCCCGTCCTCGCCCGCGCTCTACGCGTCGCCAAAAACGACATCGACTCCACCCTCACCCTCATCAAACTTGACCAACCCGCCGTTTTGAAGGCTATCAAAAAACTCTCATGACCCCCGAAATCACCCTCCTCCTCCACAACATCCGCTCCTGCCACAACGTCGGCTCCATCCTCCGCACCGCCGACGGCTTCGGCGTCAAAACCGCCCTCTTCTCCGGCTACACCCCGCGTTACGACGACCCCAATCTCCTTCCTCACCTCCGCGAAAAACTCAACCGTGGGATCGCCAAAACCGCCCTCGGCGCGGAACAATACCTCACCCTCCAAACCTCCGAAAACATCGCGGATTCGCTCCGCGCTCTAAAATCCGAAAATTACACCATCTTCGGCCTCGAAAATAACCTCTCCGACCCCCGTAAAATCGAGCTAGATCCCGCCAATTTTGCGGAGATTCGCTCCGCGCTCCAATCCCGCCAAACCTCGCCCGAAAAACCGCCCAAAATCGCCCTCCTCCTCGGCGAAGAAGTCGCTGGCATCGACCAAAACTTATATCAATATATCGACCACTTCCTCGAAATCCCCATGAACGGCCAAAAAGAATCCTTCAATGTCAGCATCGCCACCGGAATTTGTTTATTCTGTTTAGCTAATTTGTAGCTTTAGATTTTTTAGATTTTGGATGCTATTCAAGAAGAAACCGAGTAGCGGAGCGAACCGTATTTAAGATACGGAGAGCGAGCAACGGAGGTTTCGACGAAGAAGAGCGCCAAAATTAAAAAATCTCACAAAAAAGTGTTGACTTTTGCTCTCGAATGATATAGAATAGGGAACAGTTAATCAAGTCGCCTTTGCGACCTCTGAAAAAGACCAGAAATCAACTGCGAGAAAGCTCGAAAATCCTTTCGAGAAACTCTTTCTCTGCTCTCTAAAGATTTCCAATTAACAATTTGAATAGACAATAGATTTATAATTGACGACATTTTGCAATCGAGAATCGAAATTTGTAGGAGGTGAGTGAAACGAAAACTTGTTTTCTTTTCCGAACCGACGCCCAAATTTCCAAGCGAGCAACTCGAGCTTCGATTGCTAGATTAAGTCAATGCATAAAAAGGTAAATAAGGGCACTAA
>CAYODV010000027.1:0-8958 GCA_964402915.1 uncultured Candidatus Saccharibacteria bacterium | reverse complement strand
GGGAAGCTGGTGGAGATGGCGCCGGTGTTCATGTTGCGGCGGATTTGGAGTTGGTCGGTGCATTGGGGAAGGCAAGATTGCATGCCTTGTTCTTGTTGAGAAGAGGCGACTTTGGAGAAGACCATTTGTTGGCCGAACATGGTTTCGATTTTTTGTTGGACGAATTTGAGCTCGTCGAGAGAGTCGGCCCAGAGAGTGACGTAAAGCCCGAAGCGGAAGAAGCGTTCGGCGCCGACCTGGAGTTGGTCGCGAAGTTCTTCGGCGTCGTTGATGGCGGCTTCGAGTTCGGGGTCGCGGACTCTGCCCTTTTCGGCGTTGACGTTCATGGACGCTTCAAGTTGGGTGACTTTTTTGCGGAGGTTTTTCATGACGACGCCGGTGTCGACGGGGTAGATATACATGGAGATGTCAAGGACTTCGTCGATGTTGATGAGGGGCGAGAGCCAGCCGGTGTAAAGAGAGCGAGGGTAGCCGTAAACGTAGAGGGTGCGGCCGTATTTAGTGCCGAGGCGGAAGTAGTCAGAGTTGATTTCTATGGACGAGGGGGAGATGAGGTCGCGGAGAGTGGTGATGCCTTGTTCAAAAGCTTGTTGGATTTGGAGGTCTTCGCTCATTTGAGAGTTAGCAGCGACCTGGGCGGCGGAGAGTTTGTTTTTTCTAGGCATTGGGTTGTCCTTTCTTGACATAAGTGGTCGCGAGCTTAGTGAAATCGACGAGCGGTTCGCGAACGGCCGTGTCGGGGTTGTTGAAGTCGTAATAAAGTTCGGCGAGTTGTTTGGTGTTGAGGCGGATGGAGCGGATGCCGATTTGATAAAGGCCGGAAGTGATGGTTTCTACGCGGTTGTTGATTTCTGTGGCGGCTTTGTCGTAAGTGGCGCGGTCGATGCGGGTGACGGGCTGGACTTTGTTTTTCTGGAAGGAGGCGAAGAGGTTTTTGGTTTCTGTTAGCATTTTTTCCATTTCTGCCGAGGGGTAATAAGGGACGACGATGAAGAAAGATTTGTCCATGATGTTAGCTTCTTGAGAGAGGACGTCGATGAAGTTGATGTAGTCGTCCATGAGGATGCCGAGGAGCATGTTGTCGTTGTTTTTGCGGATGTCCATGAGGCGGTTGATGTATGGGCCGATGTCAACGCGTTGGGAGCGAATGAGGATTTGGGTGGTGAAGTTGAGGGAGTTTAGGAAGTTTTGGTAGGAGAATTCGACGCCTTCGCGCTCAGTTTCGCTCATTAAGTCGAAGTTGATGGATTGGCAGGCGACGACGGCGCGGAAGGAGCCGTCTTTCATGATGACCATGCCGTCGCGGAGTTCGGAGATGAGGAGGGTGGATTGAGTTGAGAGCGGATGGTCGGGAGTGGCCTGTTTGGGCGCTTGTCCAGGGGTGGACATGATTTGGCCGTTGACGATGGGCGCGGAGTCGGGTAGGGGTTGGCCGGGATAAACGCCGGCGGCGGCGGAAGCGCCGCGGGGTTGAACTGGTTGGGTGATGTTATTGGGGTTCATGTCTCCTCCTTAATGTAAACTAATGTAAATTTCGTCGTCGGCTGCTTTTTGGTGGGGGTGGGGTTTGTGGTTGGCGACTTTGGCGATGGAGGCGACGGTGAGGTCGTCACTTCTGGCGAGCTCGGCCAAACGTTGGCGGTCGGCCTCGGATGTGGTTTGGCGAGCGGGGTTTTCTGGGAGTTGGTCTTTGGGTATCTGGGTGGCGTCGGTGGCTTTAGCGGGCGAGAGTGGAGAATCTGTGAGGTTGGCGGGGTTGAAAGTGGGGGCGGGAGGTTCGGGTTTAGGCTCGGCGTTGGGGTTGATGGGGTTGTTGGCGGCGATGGCGGCGCGCATTTGCTGAACGACTTCGGCGCGGTGACGGTCAGCTTCGGAGGAGAGGTCGGTGCCGAGTTGTTCGGATTGGTAGTTTTCGAAAATGTCGGGGGTGGATTCGGCTTCGGCGAGGAATTCTTCGCGGACGGGAGAGTCGGACGGGGTGATGCCGGTTTTGATGGAGTAGCCTTCGGAGTCGACGACGTTGGCGAGGAAGGAGAGGCGACGGCCGGCTTCTTCTTCGGTGATGTCGCGAGTGAGGGATTTTTCGACAACTTTCGGGGCGATGATTTCGATGGTGGATTCGCGTTGACCGGGGTTCCAGAAGCGTTTGTTGGGTTTGGTGTAGAAGCTGATAAGGGCGGCGATGTAGGTTTCCATGGGCTGGTCGCGGCGGAGCGGGAGGGCGAGGACGAGCAAAAAGAGAGCCGGAGGAATCGGGAGGATTGCGAAAAGTGGGAAGATTTGTCCTAGAGCCCAAGCGAGAGCGATGAGGGCGGCGACGATGAGGAGATAGATGAACTGACGGAAATTAAAGGGGCCGAGAAGTTTATCGTCCGCTTCGACGTCTTGGGGGACCTTATACTGCGCCATACTATAATATTAACATAATTGTAAAGAAAAGACGAGTATGTGTTTAGAAGTTGTTGCCGTCAGCGAAGAGAACGTCGTGGAGATAATCGTGAAGCATGGAAGGTGTGGCGGTGGGATTGTGCGCGTAGTATTCGGACCATTTTTGAGCCATGATGGATAGGTTGGCGTCCTTGAGGTATCGCAAGATTTCTTGGAAGTAGGACTCGGTATCGGCGGTGTCGACGTAATGGTCTTGGTAGGTGTCTTCGAGCGAGGACTCCATGAGGTCGATTTGATCGTCGTCATAGAGACCCATGGGCTCGTCGAGGCCAGCGCCGGTTTCGGAAGGAACAGGTGGTTCAGCGGGTTCAAGCGGGGGTTCGATTTCTTCTTCAGTGGGCCGGCGGTCGCGAGGCGCTTTAGGCTTTTGAGGAGATCTTGGCTTGTCGGAAGGGTTGGCCTTTTCGTTGCGCTTGGTGCGGTTAGACTTTTCGCCAGTTTCCTTTTCTTTTTGGGCGTTTTGCCATTTGATGAAGCGAAGGATGAGGTTTTTGTCGCCAAGACCAACGAATTCACGAACGATTTTCTTGGAGGCGTTGGAGGCACCAGAGCGTTTGGAGGACATAATCGGTTCGAGGGTGTCGGAGGATTGGAGGATGCCGCGGAAGACGGTCTGGGCGAACTTTTTGCGGATGGCGTTGATTTTGTCCAGCTTGGGTTTGTTGCGATCGCGCTTGGCTTGTTTGACGGGTTCGGGGTCGGATTCTTCGATTTTCTCCAGGTCGGCGACGAGGTTGTTGTATTCGGAGAGGTCGGTGGAGATGTGATCCATGTATTCGGGGAGGTTGGCGTTCGGGTCTTTCCCTGCCTTGACGGTGTCGATGAAGTTGTCGGCGAGGATTTCGATGATGGGGTTGAGGGTGTCGGTGCGGAGGGAGAGAATTTGAGACGGGACTTGAGCGCCGAGGTAAATGGCGGTGCCGTTGTAGAAGTCTTGGGCGGTGAGACCCTGGAGGGGGTCACCAGCCTTTTCCCAGCGCTTAGTGTAGGTGCCGTCGGCGTTGAGCTTGAGACCGGTGATGTAGGAAGCGAGGTTGATGCCCTGTTCGGAGCCAGAGGGGAATTTGAGGGCGGCGTTGATGATGGCGGGGAGCATGGCGTTGTTGACTTCGGCGCGTTTTTTCTTGAAGGCTTCGAGGTCGACGTTGCCGCTTTCGTCGGTGTAGGCAAGGCGGAGACTGCGGTCGAGGTTTTCGAAGGCGGTACGTTCGACGCCGTCTAGAGAGGTACCCATGAGGAGCGGGGCGACGGAGAGTTTAGAGTGGCCGGCGTTTTTAACGAGGACGCCATTATCGTCATATTCATCATATTGACCGGTGATGTATTCGGTGAAGGAGACGACGTCGTTTTTGCGTTTGCCTTTGGATTGGCCTTCGTTATAGACACGGGCGGTTTCGAGGTTGATGTATTTGCCAAAGCGGCGGATGAGCGGGTCGGAGTCTTTGACGTCGAACATACAGAAGTTGGCGATGGCTTGAGAAGCGTGGGTGCCGAGTTTGATTTGTTGGGTTTCGACGATGCGGCGCATGACGTTGGTGACGAGGTCGGTATCGCCGCGCATGTTGAGGGCTTTCATGCCGGAGAGAATGGGGTCGATGTCATGAGCAATTTGGTTAGTGGAGGTAAGCTGGAAGAGGCGGTCGTAAAGTTCCTGAGTGGGCGGAAGCGAAGTGAAGTAGGAATCGAATTTGCCACGGGCGATTTTGCTTTGAGCTGCGAAGTCGTTGGCAGCGTTGGCGCCAACCCAGTGGGTGCCGAGGGTATCGCCTTCGAGAGCGGCGTTGATGCGGCGGTAACGGGCGAGGTCTTCGGCGTTGACGGTGCGTGGGATTTCGGTCGGCTTTTTGGTGCTGTTGAAGATTTGGCTACTGTTGGCGTTGAAGGCGGCGTTGATGCGTTCTTGGCGGGACATGGCGTTGTCGTAGCGGATTTTTTCGCCGCGAGAGGTTTCGATGAAGAGGTCGTCGGCGGCGGTGAGGTTGGCCATGTCGATGGCGGTGAGGCGGTCTTTGTCGTGTTCGTTTTTGGCGTAGTGGTATAAGCCTTTTTCGGCGTCGTTGGTGTTTTTGGCGATGCGGCGTTGGTAGTCCATAGCTTGAGCCTGGAGAGCGGTGAGCTGGCGGCCGCGGCGGGTGACGTGTCCGTTACGGTTGCGGATGTTGGAGGCGCTAGCGGCGCCGCGGAGTTTGGCCATTTCGAGGTATTTTTGAGTGTCGGCGATACGGCGAGCTTTACCATCTTGGAGAGATTGGCCAAACTGGCGGCCGAGCTGGTAGGGGCGAGGCTGGCTGCCAAAGTATTTGGCGCGGCGCAAAGCGGCCTCTTCGGCGGCGTAAGTGCGGAAAGCGCCGAGAGGCTTTTGGGAGAATTTGGTGAGAGCGGAGTTGATTTGGCCGGGGAGAGTGCCAGACATCTTGAGGAGTGACCAAGAAGCGAAGAGAGGGATGACGCGGACGGCGATGCCGAGGACGAGCATGATGGGAGTTTCGGCGGCGGCGATGATGGTCCAACCGACGAGCGAGCAGGCGCCGAAGAGGGCGGCGAACATGGGGTAGAAGAGAAGCATTTGGGAGAGGGCTTGTTTCCATTTGGAGAACCAAGTTTCGGTGTTGGGGAGGAGGTTACAGACGAAGGCGAGGGGGCTTACCATGATGAGGAGATAGACGAAAGCCTGGCGGGAGGCGATAGTGAGGAAGGCGATGACGATGGCGACGACGGCGCCGAGGAGGACGGGGAGGAGAGAGATGAAGATGTAGCCGATGCCGCCGGCGGCGCCAACGGAGAGGGTGGTGAGGAGAGTGCCGCTGACGATGGCGGCGAGGAGGCCGGCGTAGTTGAATTCGAGAGTTTCGCCGGAGGCGGCGAGGAGGCCGGTGGGGGTGATGTTTTGTTCAATGTCGGTGAAGACGTTTTTGAGGGAGGCGCCAGCGATATTAGATACGTCAACGAGGGCGGCGCAGATGATGTATGAGAGGTTGATAAGGATGGCGGAGACGATGATTTTGGGGAGGAGTTTTTTGATGCCGTAGTTTGAGATGCCGATGCCGGTGACTTGCGACCAGATGATGACGAGGAAGAAGATGACGAAAACGACGTTGGTGATATCGCGGAAGACAGACCAGATTTGGCGGAAGGCGGAGTCGGAGTCGGTGGTGAGGGGTTTAACGACGAGCAGGTCGGAGATGACGTCGTAGAGGCCGTCGACGATGCGCGAGAGGAAGCCGGTGGTGGGGCAGACGAACCAGCCGAGCGAGCCGGCTTCGTCGTAACAGACGTTGGCGGTGGAATCGTCGGATTTTTCGTCGGTGGTAGAGTCGGAAGTGCTAGTGGTTTGATTTTCTGAAGAATTGTTTTCTGCGGATTGATTTTCTGAAGTGGTCGTGTTGTTTTGGGCGGGGTCGGCAAAAACAGGGGTCGAGAGGACGCCTAGCGACAAGATGAGCGCGGAGAAAAGGGCGCCCAGAGATAGAAAAAGTCGTTTTGTTTTAGCTAACACACTCATAGGATGTATTTATCTTGTTAATTATAGCATTTTAAGATAGAAAAGTCAATCTTTTGGCGGTAATTTTTATATGATATAATTGAGGCATGAGAAAAAGACTTATTGGATTAGTTATGGGGGCGATGATGTTGGCTGGGGCGTTGTTTCCGGTGGGGGCGTTTGCGGCTGATTGTGTGAAGCATACCTTTTTTGGGCTGGACCCGTGGTATGCAGGTCTTCAGTGCGAGAGCGACGGAAAGACGGTGTCGCAGAGTAATTTTAATAATAAAGACCAGATAACATCGGCGATTTTGACGATTATTGGGACAGTGGTGAAGGATTTGATGTTTGCGGTGGGGCTGCTATCGGTGGTGATGATTGTGGTGGGGGGTGTGCAGTATATTTTGAGCGCGGGGAATCCAGGGGCGGTGGCGAAGGCGTCGAAGACGATTTCTGGGGCGCTGACGGGGTTGATTATTTCCCTGCTCGCGTATGCGATTGTGACGGCGATATTAAAGATTGTGGGGGCGTAAGATGGAGAAGATTTTAAGAGCGATGAAAATATTTGGGAGCGAGGCGGACGGCAAGCGGCAGGTGGAAGAGGTGTTAGATAATTTGCCGAAGACCGATACGGGGACGGTGCAGCATAATGCGATAAATACGGTTTTGTATGTGGCGGGGCTACTTGCGGTGGTGATGATTATTGTGTCGGGGATTCAGATGACGACGAGCGCGGGGAATCCAGGGGCGGTGGCGAAGGCGAAGCAAACGATGACGTATTCGATTGTGGGGTTGGCGATAGTGCTGCTTGCGTATGCTATTGTCAACTACGTGGTTGGAGTGCTATAAGCTTCGCTATACTGCGGCGGGGGTTTGGTTAGGTTTTTTCGACGGGTCGCCACCGTCGCTAAAGCGACTTCGCCGCAGTCGTAAAAAATACCTTAATAGGCGGATTTTTCCGCGGATGAGACGCGTAGAAAAATCCGTGTCAAGGTATTTTTTACTGCTGGGCGTGGCTCCTTATTGTCTCAAAAACCTAACTAAATCCCCTCTCCTCTAACTAAAATCTCTATTGGACGGGAATTACTTTAGGGGCCTCAACCTTTTCTTTTTCGAAAGTGATAGTGAGGACGCCGTCACGGAGTTCGGCCTTGACGGAGTTTTCGTCTTCGCGGACGGCGACAGGGAGAGCGATGGTGCGAGAGAATTCACCCCAGTAACATTCTTGGATGTGCCAGCGCGTGGTTTGGTCGTCTTCCCCACCGGAGAGGACGCCAGAAATCGTCAGAATTGAGTCATGAATTGAGACGTTGAGGTCGGACTTTTTGATTCCGGCGGTGCGAGCTTTAATAACTAATTTGTCAGCGGTTTCATAGACATCGACTGCGAGTTGTCCAGGAAAGTCGCCTTCAGTTTCCCACCCATCATCCCCCTCATCTGATGGTTCGATAGTATCTTCTTCGCCCTCTGGTTCGACGGCTGCTTCTTCCGCGGGAGCGGCAGCAGGCTCGTCGGGTTCGAGCATAGTGGTAGCGTCGTCTTCGAGGAAGGCGGCAGCTAATTCATCTTCCATCAGCATGTCATCGTTGGTTTTACGAGCCATACTCGGTTTTCCTCCACTTTATATAGTATATGCTTAATTATAAGGGCAAGATTTGATAAAATCAAGGGAGAATATGAAAATTGGTATAAAAAACGTTGTAAAAAATACGTTGGACGGGCTGTTCCCTCCCTTTTGTAGGGGGTGCGGGCGACGCGAGGCGTTTTTGTGTGAACGTTGTAAAAAATACATAAGTGAGAATATGGGGGCACGGAGCTTTGAGGAACGGGGGAGTTTCCGGAAGGCGGAGTATTTGGGGTTTAGGGATGAGATTTTGGGGGAGCTAGTGGAGGAGGCGAAGTACGAGAGCGTGCGGGGGTTGGTGGGCGAGATTGCAGAGGTGGTGTGGCGAGGGTATTTTAGCGGAAGTTTATGCGAGGGAGTTTTGAAGAAGTCGGGGATTAAAACTTCCGCTCCAGAGGTGATTTTGGTGCCGATGCCGACGAGCCGGAAGCATGTGCGGGAGCGGGGGCTAGACCATATGGACAAGTTGGCGCGGGAGATTGAGCGGTTTTCTGAGGGGCGAGTGCGAAGGGTGAGGCTGCTAGAGCGGCGGAGAGATACGGTGCAGGTGGGGGCGTCTCCAGAGGTGCGAAGGAAGCAGGCGAAGGAGGCGGTGGAGATGAGCCTGAAGTATTTGGGGAAGGATGGGAAGGTTTTGGAGGAATATAGAGGGGCGAGGGTGGTTTTGATTGATGATGTGTGGACGACGGGGGCGAGCATGCTGGAGGCGGGGAAAATTTTGACGCGGGTGGGGGTGGAGGATTTGAGCGCGGTGGCTGTCACGAAAAACCGGACTAAGAGAAGTCCGGTGATTCGGCGAGGAGTAATAGAACTCGATGCTTAGACGATGATGCCGAGGAAGAACTTGACGATTGCGTAAGAAAGGAGGGCAATCGCAAGGCCGATGAGGGCGTAAAGGATGGTGTTCTTGGCGTCGGTGACGGCTTTGGCGTCGCCAGCGGAAAGAGCATATTTGACACCGCCGACAATCAACATGATGACGGCGAGGAAGCCGAGGATGCCGAGGATGGTGGAGGTGACTTTGTCGATGACACCACCAGCGCCATCGAGGTTGGTAGGCATTTCGGAAGTCTTGGCGGCGTTCATACCCTCTTCAACGGAAGAGAGAGAAGCGGCCATGACTTTGCCAGCACTGAGGGTCGCAAAAGTGGCGGCGGCAGTGGCGGCAGTAGTGACGGTTTTGATGAGTTTGTTCATATTATCTCGCAATATATTATTTATTAAAATAATGATTATTGTTTATTATAGCACAGTTTTTGAGAAAATGCAATAGTGTTTTATTTTTTAAGATGTGGTAAAATGTTGGAGACGGAGGGTTACCCAAGTGGCTGAAGGGGACGGTTTGCTAAATCGTTAGTCTGGGGAAACCTGGAGCGGGAGTTCGAATCTCCCACCCTCCGCCAAC
>CAYODV010000026.1:0-10169 GCA_964402915.1 uncultured Candidatus Saccharibacteria bacterium | reverse complement strand
GGTTAATCATGATGATGAGGAGCATGATGGGCATCATGGTGCCCATTTGGGCGGAGGTGAGGTCGTTGATTTCGGCTTGGTCAACCTGTTTACCTTCGCCGGCTTCTTTCATGAGCTGGCGGAAACCCTTGCCCTTGCTTTTGCCAGAGGGGCGGAGTTGTTTAGAGGTGAGATATTGAACAAGGCAAGCGAGGAGGGCGAGGGCAAGGGAGAAGATGGCGCTGGCGCTGGTGAAGCCAGGGTTAGATTCAAGATTGACGAGGCCGAAGAGATTAGGGTGAAATTCGTAAGTTGGGGCGACGAGAGCGTTCTTTTCTTCTTCGGTTTTAGAGTCGTCAGACTTGGCGGCGTCATAAGCGGATTTTTCTTCCAGGTATTTAGACTGGAGGTCGATGACTTCCTTTATGCGAGAGCCGTCGGTTTTAACGAAAGAGTAGGCGCGGAGGTCGAGGTTTGAGGTGTCGGTTGGGACGGAGACCATGACGCGGATGGCGCCGAAGATGGCGATGAACATAGGGAGTTGGATGATGAGGGAGAGAAGAGAGCGGAAAGGTTTGACGTTGTATTTTTTATACAAGTCCATCGTCTGGAGGCTTTCGAGCTGACGGTTGCCGTTGCAATTTTTCTTGATCTGGGCGAGTTCGGGCTGGAGCTGGCGCATGAGCTTGGTTTGGTGGAGCTGGCGCTTAACGAGCGGCCACATACAAAGTTTGACCAAGATGACGAAGAGGATGATAGCGAGGCCGAAGTCACCAACGTAGTTATAGATGAAAAAGAGGATGTTGGTGATGGGGCGGACAATTATGAAATCAATAGCTGCAAACATATCTTATTTATTGTAACATACTTTCTTCAGATAGAGAACGGGTGAGTTTTTGGAGGTCGGGAAAGGGGAGGGTTTGGAGGGATTTACCGTGGACGACAAAGATGTAGTCGCGCGGGGTTTTGAATTTGTCGAGGTCGAGACGGATGGCTTCATAGAGGCGGCGGCGGATACGATTGCGGCCGACGGCGGTTTTGTCGATTTTTTTGGAGACAACAACGGCGAAGCGGGTTTTACCGCGGTCGTTGTCGCAAAAAACGAGGGAGAGATCGGGGCGACGAATCGTCTTGCCGTGCCTGTAAACATATTTAACTCCTCCGCGGGAATGAAAACGGTATTTGTTGCTTAACATATATATTATTATATATTAAAAGCCGGAGGTTCCGGCTTTTGGTTTAATAGGTGAGTTGTTTGCGGCCCTTGAGGCGGCGGCGCTTGAGAACGAGGCGGCCGGCATGGGTGGCGTTGCGCTTCATGAAGCCGTGTTCAGCTTTGCGTTGGCGTTTGTGGGGCTGATACGTACGTTTGGGCATAAAATCTAAATCCTATATAGTTTTGTTAGTTTAGCAAATATTTGGTTTATTATAGCGCAGTTTTCCACATTTAGCAAGAAGTTTTCCACATATAAAACAGGTTGGAGGAGAAAAAGTGGATAAACTCTCCCCTGTTAAAAGAAAAATTATTATAAAATAAAAAATTGATAATTAAACCTGTGGAAAACTTTGAGGGACTGGGGTATAATAAAGGAAATAAGGAGGTCGAAAGACAGTGTTTGATGTATTCCAGAATGTGCTCGCCGAAGTACAGAAAGAAATCAGCGACGTCGCATTTAAGACGTGGTTTGAAGATGTTGGGCTGGTGGAAATAGATAAAGATGCGAAGGTGGCGGTGGTGGGGGCGCCGAATGTGTTTAAGATTAAAATGCTGGAGACGAAATATCGCGGGATTTTGATGGAGGCTTTCCAACATAATAATATTGAGCTTAAACGGATTGATTTTGTGATTAAGTCGAGTGGGAAGACGAAGGTGAAGGCGAGAGAGGTGCTTAAGAATGAAGGTGGGAGAGTGACGACGACGCGGGAGCTGGTGGAGCATATAGCGACACCGCGGCCGGCGGCGCAAAATACGACCGGATTAAACAGTAAATATACCCTAGAAAACTTTGTGGTGGGTTCAAGTAATGAGCTGGCGGCTGGGGTGGCGAGGCTGATTGCTAGAGAACCGGGGGAGAAGAAGTTTAACCCGTTCTTTCTTTATGGTGGTCCAGGGTTAGGTAAAACTCACTTGGTGCAAGCGATTGGTAATGCGATTGTGGCGGAGCACCCACAAATGAAGGTGCTTTATATACCGATGAATCATTTTTATTCGGAGTTTATTAATGCAGTGCGAGTGGGTAAAGGTGAAGAGTTTGTGAAGAAATATCAAAAGTTGGATGTGCTGATTATTGATGACTTTCAGATGATTATTGGGAAAGACCGAAGCCAGGAGGAGTTTTTTAACATCTTTAATGACCTACATATGGCAAACAAGCAGATTATTATTACAAGCGACCGGTTGCCAGAACAAATTAAGACGCTTGACCCAAGATTATCGAGCCGGCTACGGGCGGGTGGGGCATATGATATACAATTCCCTGGTTTTGAGGACCGGTGCGCAATTCTTAAGGCCAAAGCGGAGTTTATGGGGCAAGAAATTGAAGATGCGGCGATTGAGTATTTGGCGGAAAACATCAAGACGAATATTCGTGAGCTTGAGGGTGAATTCCAAAAGCTGATGGTGACCGCGGAAATTAAAGGGATGACGCCGCTGGAGCTAATAAACGAGGGGTATATTTCTGGAGTGGTGGCGCAACGACGAAGAAATTTGACGCCAAAAACGGTGGTGGAGAAAGTCGCAAAGTATTATAATCTCTCGGTGCCAGAAATGACCGGAAAGAGCCGCGTATCGAATATTAAAACGGCACGACAGGTGGCAATGTATTTACTATCGAAAGAACTAGGGATGAGCACCACGAAAATCGCACCGGAAGTGGGGGTAAAAGACCACACCACGGTGATGAATGGAATTAAAAAAATTGACACGGACGCAAAAATCAACGCACAACTTAAAGACCAGGTAGAACAAATTCGGGAGGCAATTTATGGCTAAAATTAAAAAATTGTGGAAAAGCTTGCTAGAAAGTAGGCGAAAAGAATGCTGGAAAAGGGCTGGAAAACTTGTTCGTAAAACCGAAAGTTACAAAATGAGCCTTCTAAGAAGTGGAAAAGAAAGGTTTTTGCACACAAAAATACACGCAGAAGTAACAGGAATGGTGGAAAAAATAAAACTCCAAACAGATTCAAAACACGGAAATCGGAGATTTCCACATAGCCTACAACTACAACTACTAAATATATAAAAAGAAAGGAAAGGATTTAGAATATGGAAATAGAAATTGAATCGGGAAAACTGGCTAAAGCCTTAAGTGTCGTAAGTAGAATCGCAACAGGAGGCAAAGCCACTTTACCAATCCTTAGTAACGTTTTGATTAGAGTGGATGGAGGAAAGGTTAGCCTCACCACTACAAACTTAGATATGGCAGTAGTAGACTTTTTGCCGGTAAGCGCCAGTAAGGACGGGGTGATTACGGTGCCGGCGAAGTTGCTCGCGGAATTTGTGGCGAACTTGCCGAAGGGAGAAACGGTTAAGATAACCACGGAAGGAACGAAGGTGACGACTAAGGCGGGGAGATATAGCTCGACGCTGAACGGGGTGGCGGCGGATGACTTCCCGGAACTGCCGGAAATTGACGAAGTGAAGATGGTGAAGTTTAAGATGGGGGTGGATGAGTTTAAGGCGGGGGTAACGCAGGTGGTGGTAGCGAGCTCGAACGATATGACGCGGCCGGCACTGACGGGTGTGTATTTTAATACGGACGGTGGGGCGCTTTATATCGCGGCGACGGACGGGTATAGGTTGGCAGAGAAGTTATTTATCGAGAAGGTGGAGAGCGAAGTGAAGGCGATTGTGCCAACTAGTTCCCTTTCCGAGGTGATGCGGTCGCTAAGCGAGGAGGTGGAGGAGATTGAGATTTTGTTTGATGAAACACAAGTGAGATTTAGGTTTGCAGAGATTGAGATTACATCGAAACTGATTGATGGGAGTTTTCCGGATTATCGGCAATTGATTCCGAAGGCGAATGAGGCGGAAGTGACGCTGGAGAAGGCGGAACTTTTACGGGTGACGAAGCTAGCGGCGCTGTTTGCGCGTGAGGTGGGCGGGTCGATAGTGCTAGAGGCGAAGACGGCGACGGGAACATTTTCAGTGGCGTCGGTGGCGAATGAGTTTGGAGAAAATACGTCGGAGATGGAGGCGGAGATTTTGAAAGACGAGAGAGTGACGCTGAACTCGCGGTTTTTGATTGATGCACTGAATGCGGTGGATGAGGAAAAAGTAGTGCTTGGGTTTACGGGTAAACTGAACCCGATAGTGGTGAAGAATGAAAAAAGTGAGAAATATACGCATATTATTATGCCGTTGAAGTCGTAATGATTATTAAGAGGGTAAAATTAACGAATTTTAGGAGCCACGAGGTTTTTGAGCTGAAGTGTTGGAAGGAGACGACGATGATTTCCGGGGAGAACGGGGGCGGAAAGACGTCGATTTTGGAGGCAATTTATGAGTGTCTTCGAGGGAAAAGTTTTAGGGCGGTGGATCGCGAGATTTTGAGGCGGGGGGCGGAGTTTTACCGGGTGGAGCTTGAGTATGTGAATGGGGAGAAGGTGGTGGTGGTGTATGAAAAAGATGGAAAGAAGAGTTTTTTGGTGGGGGATAAAAAGACGGTGAGGTTGCCGAAGAAATATAAATATCCGGTGGTGCTGTTTGAGCCGGATGATTTGAATCTGGTTTCTTGTTCGCCGCACCGGCGGCGGGAGTATTTTGACCGGAGTTTTGGGCAGCTGGAAGAGCGGTATAGTGTGGCGTTGTCGAAGTATGAGAAGGCGCTGAAGCAGAGAAATGAGTTACTTAAGAGCGATTACGTGAGCGGGGAGGCGGTGTTTTCTTGGAATGTGATGCTGGCGAGGCTGGGGGTGGAGATTTGGAAGTTTAGGGAGGAGCAACTGGGGAGAATAAACGAGAGGTTGACGGAGGTTTATCGGTCGATTGCGGAAAATGAGGATGAGGTGGAGGTGAGGCTTAAGCGAGACGAAGAGGTGGAGAGCGAGAGTGGGTATTTGCGGGAGCTGGAGCGGAGTTTTGAGAAAGATAAGGTGCTTGGGCATACGAGTTTTGGGGCGCACAGAGATAATTATGAGTTTAGGTTTAACGGGGTGAGCGCGGAGGGGTCGGCGAGCCGAGGGGAGGTGAGGTCGATGGTGGTGGCACTGAAGTTTATTGAGGCGGAGATGATTTTGGAGACGGTGGGAAAGGCGCCGGTGGTGCTACTTGACGATGTGTTTTCGGAGCTGGACGAGACGAGGCAGAAGGCGTTAGTGTATAACTTTAAGAAGAATCAGGTGATTATTACGAGCGTGGGGGCGGTGGAAGATATTGAGTAATTGAGCTATTCCGAGCAGGTGATGAGGCCGCCAGAGCCTTTTTTGCCGGCGGCCATGGCGATGTCGGCGAACTGGAGGGCGTTTTCGGCGGGGAAAATCCAGCCAGTGGCGGATTTGCTGCCGAGGGCGGGGTTGGTGATGACGAGTTTGTTGTCTTTGGTGACGCCGACGATGGCGACATAGTGGCCACCAGGAGTGAAGACACAGTTGCCTTGATTAGCGAAAGTAGTGCCGTCGATGCCACGTGCTTTGGCGCGGTTGCCGCAGTGACTATAACCACCGGTGCCAACTTCGGTAACTTTTCCACTGGCAATGACGGCTTTGCCGCTGGCGAGGGCTTGTTTGATGAGGGTGAGTTTTTCTGAGACGGATGAGGCTTTTTTGCCGCCAGAGTGAACATTATCGAAGAGAGCGATGAGCTCTAGACCAAAGTGGTTGGCGATGGGTTTGACGGTGCCATCCCAGCTGCCGGTTTTAACGTCGAGGTTGGAGTATGACCAACTAGCGGCGTCGGTGATGGTTGCGCTTACGCCGGTAGCGTTGGCAGCATTGACGACGGACACAAGTGAGCAGCCGGAAGCCTGAACGTCTTTTTCGTCATATTTTTTCCAGAGAATAGATTTATAAGTGTTGTGACCGTCATTTTGGCTCTCCATGCCGGAGGCATTTTGTTTGCCACAGCCGTCGGGGCAGCCACAGCTGCCTGTGACGGGGGTTTCTGGGGTTTCCGGAGTTGAGGGAGTTTCAGGGCTCGATGGGGTTTCTGGAGTTTCTGGGGTGGTGGGGGTGGAGGGAGTGGTAGAGCCAGTGTCGATGTAGGAGCATCCGGATTCATTATCTGGGTTACAATAGCGGTAGAAGATGATGTTGTTTTGGGCGTATTCTTGACGGATAGGTTCGTCGATGATGGCGGCGGAGGTAGTGAGAGGGAGCAGGAAGACAAAAAGGAGGGGGAGGAAGAGGAAAAAGAATGTTTTGACCTTTAGCATTAACTTTATTATAACACACTAGTCGAGCGTGTTGAGGGATTTGACGGTGGACTGGTCGAGAAAGTCGAGTTCTTTGTAAGTGAAGAGGAGCTTGGGGAGGGTTTTGGGTTGACCGTTTTCTAGGATGTAGCGATAGGTGTTGGTGGAGCCGTCATAGAGGGTGTGGGTGAGGGTTTGGACGGTGTAGGGGGAGTCGCCGAATTTATAAAGCGAGGATTTAGAGAAGCCGGCGGGGAGTTCGCCGGAGGCGAGGTTTTCTAGGGTGAAGGTTGAGAAGGGATTGTAGTAGTTGAGGATTTCTAGGTCGTAAGAGAGGGGGTCGAAAGAGCCAAAGTCGGTGGAGAGGAGGCGGCTAACCATGGCGTCGCGGGCGGAGGCGGAGAGGGCGGAGAGGGTGAGGTGGAAGGTGTAGTTCCCTGCGTCGTCGCGGTCGAGGGTGTAGGAGATGGTGTAGGCGGGGTCGGCGGAGACGATGGGGAGATAGGCGGAGATGCCAAAAGCTTCGGTTTCCTGAAGGGCTTTTTGGTCGGCTTCAATGGAGGCTTCGGCGGCGCGAGAATCGGTGTTTTCAGTGCCGTCATCAGAGTGGATTGTTGTAAAAATTACAACAATTAAGATAAGGATGATGACGATGGCGACGGAAATGGCGGTGGCGAGGGGTTTATGTTCGGTGAAGAAGGTTTTGAGAGAGGAGGGGCGAGATTTTTGAGGGGACATTAGAGGTTTTCCTCGGTGATGATTTCGTTGGCGGGGATGTTGGTTTCTGGGGTGGAGGCGAAGCGATAGACGGAGTAGTGATATTTATTGCCGCCGTAGGAGGTGGTTAGGCGAGAGGTGTAGTTTAGGGAGGGAGTCCATTCGGTGTAAGAGGCGGAGGCGATGTTGACATGGCAGGTGCCGCCGGGGCAGGCGTTACCTTTGACGTCTTGTTCGCCAATCCAAATTTGGATGTGGCCGGCGTTGGGGTCGCCAGGGCCGGCGGAGAAAGCGAGGACGTCGCCGGGTTGGAGGTTAGACATTTGGAAGGCTTCGCCGTCGGTGGAGACTTTAGTCCATTTGTTGCTACTATTCATGTAGGCCATTTGAGAGCGGACGCCGACTTTGGGGAAGCTGGTGTCGATTTGGCCGTAATTCATGACGGCGCCGACGAATTTGCCACAGTCACGGAGAGAGAGGCCGCCGACGGCTTTTTGAGCGAGCTTGGCGACGGCGTTAAGGGTGTCGGAGCAGGCGCGGATGCCGCCTTCGGCGCGGGATTTCCAGGCGACGGGGCCGTAGAAGGCGTCACAGGTGCCGTCGGAGTTGGGCCAAGACATGGAGATGGCGGTGGTGACGATTTTTTGACTGCCGGCGGAGCCGCCGGTGATGCCGGAGCAGGTGAGGCTGGAGAGGGGGGTGGTGCCGGAGGAGGCAACGGGAGAGGCGGTGAGGTCGCCGACTTCGGCGAGGGCGGAGCGAGCGTATTTGAGGCGGTTCATGAAAGCGGAGTAGGCGGAGGAGGTTTCAGTTTCCGAGAGGTCAGAGTAAGATTTTGGGGCGTAGTTGTTATAGCAACCAGCGCGGTCGTTGGTGGTGCAGAAAGAGGAGCGAGGGGTTTCGAAGTGGCGATACATGAAGAAGGTGGCTTCTTCAAGGGAGAGGGCATTCATGTTTTCTAACTTGGAAGTGGCGCCGCGGACGCCGCGTTGGAGTTCGTCGAAGAGGTAGCCGAGTTGGGCTTCCATAGAGATGACAGGGAGGCCGTTAGTGTCGGCGAAGTTTTGAAGGGAGGTTTGGCGGCCGGCGGAAGTCCATTGAGCGATACCGAAGCCACGGGAGCCGAATTTTTCCCAGTCGGTGAGGCGCCAAGATTCGTCGTTGATGAGTTCGCCGCCTTCTTTTTTGTTGGGGACGACGGAAGATTCGGCGATGAGGTTGCCGACGATGGCGGCGGCGGAGGTGGTGGAGTAGCCTTTTTGGATGAGGTAGTTAAGGGCGGTTTTGGAGTTGTCGCCGAGGTTGACGAGTTCGCCGGAAAGACAGTCGGAGAGAAGCGAGTCTTCTTCGTCCATGAACATGATGTTGTTTTCGGCGTAAAATTGGAGGTCGGCGCGCGAGAGGGCGCGGGTGTTTTGGACGAGAGTGATGGGTGCAGCAAAAGAGAGGAGGAGGGCAAGAATAAGAGAGAGGTAACGTCTGACCATATATTATATATATTATATCATATTTTTGGGCTAAAGGTTAGTGAGAAGGAGTTCGTCATCTTCGGTTTCCTTGAGGCTAGAGACGGTGGGGCGAGAGTAGTTGGTTTTGGCGGAGCAAGTGAAGGCGGGGTAAAGGCGGTCTTTGGTGGTGGGGCAGTAGAAGGTGGCGAAGGCGAGGCTTTCTATTTCCCTGCCGGCGAAAGTGCCGTACTGGAAGGAGACGAGGTAGGTGAGCTGGAGGTCGGCGAGGTCAAGGAGGAAGTCGCCGGTGTGGTAATTGTTGTAATCGACGATGGTCAGAGAGCCTTCGCGGATGGTGGCGGTGACGGGGGTGGAAGGGTTGTCGTCTTCGGAGACTTGGGTGTAAAGACTGCGTTCAAGAGAAAGACGATATTCGTCGGGGAGGTCGGGGAAAAAGTCGGAGAAGTTGGTGATGGAGGCCTTTGGGATGGTGACGGTGTCGTCTGGAGTTGATTTGTTGAGAAGTAGGAAGATGGTGGCGGCGACGACGGCGACGACGAAGAGGCCGGCGAGGATGAAAAATTTGGGGGAGCGGAGGAAGAGTTGGAGGCGGGAACGTTGGTTATCCATTAACTATCTTTGTGCTCCTGGTTGATTGGCGGTGGGGTTGGTGGTGATGAGGGATTCTTCGGTTTCCGATGCGATGATTTGGATGTGGACGTGGTTCGGGCCGGCGAAGAAGAGGCCTTGGCCGACTGGGAAGTTCGCGAGGCGTTTCTTTTCTTCGTCGGTGAGCTTGAAGACGTCGGAGAGGACGTCGACGGCGGAGGTGGATTGTTTGAGGAGGAGCTGCATGGAGGAGTTGGCGACGATGGCGCGGCCCATCTTGGTAGACATGAAGTCTTCGACGTCTTGGGTGATGGTGGTGAGGCCGAGGTAGTACTTTCTGGCGCGCTTGGCGAGGGAGAAGAGGAAGTTGGCGGAGTCTTCAAATTGCATGAGTTGCCAAGCCTCATCGACGATGAGGAGGCGGCGTTTTTGCTCGGCGCGGACGACGTTCCAGATGTGGGAGAGGACGATGTACATGGCGACGGGGCGGAGCTCGTCTTCGAGGTCGCGGATGTTGAAGACGACCATTTGGTTGTTGATGTCGACGTTAGATTGTTGCGAGAAGATGCCAGCGAAGGTGCCGGTGGTGTATTTGCGGAGGCGTTGAGCAAGAGAGGGGCCGGTGCCTTCCATGTGGAGGAGGGTGTCGTAGAGGTTGATGATGGTGGGCGGAGTGGACTGGTGGGTGAGGGGGTCGGAGGTGATGCCGGCGCGGGCGTAAGTGTCAATTAAAGCTTGGTCGAGGTCGGCTTCTTCGTTTGGCGTGAGGGGGACGGCGGGTTGGCCGCTGGTGGCGGCGCCGCCGAGCATGAGGCGGAAGAGGCCGTGGAGGGTGACGAGGTTGGCCCGGAGAGCGTCGTTAGCGTCTTCGCTGTCGACGACTTTGGGGAGGTCGAAGGGGTTGATGCGGACGTCGGAGTTGAGCGAGAGGCGGATGTAGGAGCCGCCGACGGCGTCGCAAAGTTTTTGATATTCGTTTTCTGGGTCGATGATGATGATTTCTGAACCTACCATCATGGAGCGGAGAGCTTCGAGTTTGACGGTGAAAGATTTACCGGCACCAGAT
>CAYODV010000025.1:0-11079 GCA_964402915.1 uncultured Candidatus Saccharibacteria bacterium | reverse complement strand
CTCGACTTCTCTCGCCACGTCGCCGACCAAATCGAAGACTCTTTCGCCAAACACCAAAACGTCAACAAAAACCTCAAAGCCTTCAAAGGCAAAGGCAGCACAATCGAACGCCACGAATTTCTCACCGCCGACAGCGAATACGCCTTTGTCGCCCAAAAAATCGAAAAACTCATCAAGAAAGGCGTCCCCCAAAAAGAAATCGCCATCATCACCCCCAAACACAAATACATCGCCCCACTCCTGCCCTACCTCAAGGAGTCCGGTAAAATCAACATCGCCTACGAAAAGAAAGACAACCTCCTCGACGACCCTCGCCTCGCAGAAATCCTCACCCTCGCCCGCTTCGTCCACGACCTCTCTCAAGGCAAAAACCCCTCCTCACGCCTCCTCGAAATCTTAAGCTTCCCGTTCTTCAAAATTGACCCCGCCACCGCCATCAAAAACGTCTCCCGCGCCAAAGCCGACCACCGCGCCGCCCTCGACTACCTGATAAAATCCGACTCGCCCGAACTCCGTGACCTCGGCAACTGGCTCGCCAAACTCGCCCTCCTCTCCTTCGACACTCCGCTTGAACTCATGCTCGACTACCTCGTCGGCACCGTCGCCGTCAAACTCCCCGCCGACCTCGAAAACGGCGAAACCTCAAAAGAAGGTGCCCTGCTCCGTGGCTTCAAGGAATTCCGCTCGCCCTTCATCGAATATTACGACGCCGAAAAGAACGAATATGAAACTTTCGAACTCTACGAAAACCTCGCCGTCCTCAAAACCGCCATCTTAAACCACACCAAAGTCCAAAACCCCCGCTTAAAAGATCTCATTCTCCTCCTCGACGATTACACCGCCGCCGGCGCCGCCCTCATGAACACCTCGCCCTACCGCGACTCCGACGACGCCATCCAAATCGTCACCGCACACAAGTCCAAAGGCCTCGAATACGAATACGTCTTCCTCATCGCCACCGACAACCTTAGCTGGGGCAAGGCCAAGGGCAACAACAATATGCTCGTCCTCCCCAAAAACGTCATCCAAATTCGCCACACCGGCGCCACGGAAGACGAACGTCTGCGCCTCTTCTTCGTCGCCGTCACCCGCGCCAAATCCACCCTTATCATGACCAACTCCCTCAAAGATTTCGCCGACAAATCCCCCGCCCGCCTCGACTACCTCGAAGAATACGAAGACCCGGAAACCAAAGAAATTATCTCTCCATTCGTCGGTAAAGTCACCACTCACTACGAAGACCTGGACGAAGTCAAAAAATCCGTTGACCTCCGTAAATCCTGGCGCGCCGCCTACACCAAGCTCACACCCGAACTCCGCCCAATCCTGAAGAGCCGCATGGAAAATTACCTGCTTTCCCCCTCCGACCTCACCTCTTTCATCGACATCTCCTACGGCGGCCCCATGGCCTTCTATCAAAACCGGATTTTAAGAGCACCGCAAGAACCCGCCACCGGCAGTATGCTCCTCGGCACCCTCATCCACTCCGCTTTCGAAAAAATCACCAAAGCCACCGTCGCCGGCCAAGACTTGCCCGACGAAACCGTCATCGCCGAATATCGTCAGGAAGCCGAAGCCACCGACCTTGAAGACAAAGAAATCAAATATTTGCTCGAAAAAGGCGAAGCTGCCCTCAAAATCTCCCTCGACACCTTCAAAAACATCCTCCGCGACAAAAACGCCCGCGCCGAAGTCAACCTCTTCTCTGAACATCCGGAAATCGGCGGCGTCCCCACCATCGGCATCATCGACCACATGTCGATTAACGAAGAAGCCAAAGAAATCGAAATTTACGACTTCAAAACCGGCAAATACAACCAAAAACACTGGGGCTCCGTCGACACGCTTTACAAATACAGCCTTCAACTCGGCATGTACAAACTCATGCTCGAATCTTGCCCCAGCTTCAAAAAATACCGCATAACTAAAGGCCACATCCTCTTCGTCACACCGGACGAAGAAGGCAAAGTCCACGACAAAGAGCTCGACTTCGCCAAGGACCTTGACGAAAAAGAACTCGTCGCCCTCTGCCAGGCCGTTTACAAACAAGCCACCACGCTCGCCTTCTTGGACGACGAAGAACTCAAGCTCGAACCGGACAAAACCGCCAGCCTCACCGACATCCGCAAATTCATTGAACTTCTGCTTGCCAAAACCAACGAAAAATAGTAAAATAAGCTGACATTTTTTGAAAGGGGGTGAAAAATGTGGCACTCTTCGGGCTAACTCACTTTAACGAAGATTATACCGTTAAAGACAACCGCACCGGCAAAGAAACCAACATTCTGGACGCCAAAGAACTGGAACAGTACGCGCGCGACGAGCAAAAGAACCAAGACGACAAGCCAAAAGACCTCTGGCAAAGAATCAGCCCATTTTAATCCTTTGGCCCTTCGGGGCCTTTTTCATAAAACTATAAAAGTCCTTTCTCGCAACAATAAAAAGTCGAGACCGACAGTAAAAATAACCTTGATACCATTTTCGAGCACTTGCTTGTCATAGGGCGCAGAAAATAGGCTATTAAGGTTATTTTTACGATCGCGGCGAGACTTCCGTTGCGAAAAGGAACTTTTATGGTTTTATGTTATAATACGTATGTATGAATATCTGGAACGAACTTGAATCCCCCATCTCCTGCCTCGCCCCCATGGAAGGCGTCACGGACATTGTTTTCCGCCAGGTAGTTGCAAAGGCCGGCCGCCCCGACCTCTTCTTCACCGAATTCACCAACGTCTCCTCCTTCGCCTCCGAAAAAGGCCGCGCTAACGCCCTCTCTCGCCTCAAAATCGCCCCCTCTGACTCTCCTATCATCGCCCAAATTTGGGGCAAAAATCCTGAACATTTTGCGGAACTTGCCTCCGCGCTCGCTTCGCTCGGTTTCTCCGGCATCGACCTCAACTTCGGCTGCCCCGACCGGCATGTCAACGCCGCCGGCGGTGGCGCCGCCATGATTAGAACGCCAAACCTCGCCGTTGATTGTTTTAGAAACGCCGTCAAAAACTCAAACGGTCTCCCCGTCTCGGTTAAAACCCGCCTCGGCTACACTTACCCGGAAGAATACAAAACCTGGCTCCCCGTCCTGCTCAAAGAACGCCCCGCCGCCCTCACCGTCCACCTCCGCACCAAAAAAGAAATGTCCAAAGTCCCCGCCCACCTCGACCTCATCCCCGAAATCTGCCGTTTAAGAGATATTTATTCGCCAAGAACTAAATTAATAATTAATGGTGACATAAAAAATAAAAAAGAAGGTTTGGATTTATATAATAGATTTAATATTGATGGCTATATGATTGGTAGAGGAGTTTTTGAGAATCCTTATTGTTTCACAGATTATATTGCTAGCACAACGGACTTGCTTAATTTACTAAGGTTGCACTTGGATTTATGGGATAATGAATATAGTTTTTCCGATTGCGGGGAGAATGACGCTTCTCGCGGAGGGTCCGGAGGCTACGGCCGAGGATTAGCGCGCGAGCCCCGTAACGACGGGAGCGAGCGACGCGCCTCCGCGAAAGCGTCTTCGACCGCAAGCAACGGAAAAACTAAGTCATTTGAGCCTCTCAAACACTACTTCAAAATCTACGTCCGTGACTTCGACGGCGCCAGCGACCTTCGCACCGCCCTAATGTCCTGCCACTCCATCGACGAAGCCCGCTCCGTCCTCGCCGCTCACGGCCTCTAACTCTTGATAAAATAAGCATTTTGTGCTATAATAAAGTTATCGAAACCTTCGTCAAACACGAATTAAGCGAACTTTTTTAGAAGGAGGGAAACCCATGCCCGGCATCACCGACATCGTCCGCACTATCCTCATCATCTGCGCCTACGCCTTCGACGTCTTCATCGGCCTCTTATATCTGGGCGTAGTCATCTACTACATCCGTAAAATCCCGGAACTCCCCGAACTCTGGATGCCCGAATACTACAACGCAAAGCGCCACGCCGCCATCAGAAACGGCAACAGCACCTGGAGCTACTACCGCGAATGTTGGAAATTCATGAACCGCACCGAAAAATCTAAGGCTCGCCAAGACCGTTTCGCCACCGTCTTGGCCTACACCGGCTTTCTCTTTGCCATCATCATAGTTGGGCTTTTCCTCGTCCGCGTCCTTTTCCCGGCCACCATCGACCTGGCCAAGCACATTTAAGAAATCCCCGCTCTTTTCGAGCGGGGGTTCCTCTTTTTATAACAATCCGTGAACAGGTTAATATGACTTGACTTAGGCAAGCTCGACGGTCGCGCCAGCTTCTTCAAGAGATTTCTTGAGAGCTTCAGCTTCGTCTTTCTTGACTTTCTCTTTGACGGTAGCAGGAGCACCATCAACGATCGCCTTGGCTTCGCCAAGACCGAGGCCAGTAGCCTCTTTCACGGCCTTGATGACGGCAATTTTCTGAGCACCGGCATCCTTGAGGACGACGTCAAACTCAGATTTACCTTCATCGGCAGCCGCAGCGCCCTCAGCGGGGGCAGCAGCAACGGCAACGGCGGCCGCAGCCGGCTCGATGCCATATTCATCTTTAAGAGTATTTTTGAGTTCATTGACTTCGAGAACAGTGAGATTCACGAGTTCTTCAGCCAACTTTTTAATATCAGCAGCCATGTGATAATTCCTTTCATGAGAGCTAAACTCTATTTTTACGGCGTAACGGAGGTCACGACCGAGTTCCGGCAAGCGCGCCGCCCGTAACAACGGGCCGGCGCGACTTGCGTCCGGGAAAATAGACGTTTAGCTCGAATAAATTGTTATTTATTCTCCAAAGCGGAGATAATTCCAGGTAACGAACCTGAAGTTGCAGAAATGACATCGTCCATCGGCGAAAGAAGCGTAGCAACCACTTGCGCGATCATCTCGTTCTTGGTCGGCATTGACGCGAGGGTCTTCACCTCGTCGGCAGAAAGGGACGCACCAAGATTGGAAAAACCGCCTTGAAGCTCAAGCGCTTCATGGGTCTTCGCAAAATTGGCCAGCACCTTCGCCGGCATGATTTCGTCGGAATCAGAAATCGCATAGAGGAGTTGGCCGGTTAGCCCAGTCGTGTCCGTGTCTTTATAGACCGCGATTTCGTTCATTGCCACGCGCACCAAACGGTTTTTGACGACTTTGATTTTCACGCCAGCCTCGCGAGCTTGCGCGCGTAGCTCTTGGAGCTCCGCCACAGTCAAGCCTTGATAGCGCGCAAACACCGTCGCCTGCGCATTGTTCAAAAGATCAGTCAAATCAGCAACTAAAGTGGATTTCTTATCTTTAGAGATAGCCATTTAGTTTTCCTTGTTTAAGTTCACGGATTGTTAAACACCGTTACCAACTTAAAGATTTAAGAATAGCCTCGGCGACATGATTAAGGAATATATATTATATATATTCCCGTCGCTGTCTTTGGTAACTTGCCACATTATACCAAAAAATGTTAAAATTGTAAATATATGGTTCATATTATCGCTGGCGGCAAACCGCACAAAAACGAATATCTCTGGCTCATCGAGGACTACCGCAAAAAATGTCGTAAGCCCTTCGACTTCGACTTCACATTCTACGAAGAAGACAGCCTCGCCGCCTTTCTCGCCGAATGGAAATTCCCAAGGGATGCTTTTGTCATTATCGCCGACGAACGTGGCCAAGAACTCACCTCCCCTGATTTCTCCGCCTTACTCCAAGAAGAATTCATCTACTCCCGCGAAGTTTACATCGTCATCGGCGGCCCCTTTGGCGTCACTCAAGATGCTCGCGACCGCGCCAACTTCGTCTGGAGCTTCGGCAAGCTCGTCTTCCCGCACGTCCTCGCCCGCCTTCTCGTCAGCGAACAAATCTACCGCGCCTACGAAATCTCCCGCGGTTCCGCCTACCACCACGCTTAATGTATTTTTCACAACATTTCTGCGCCGACCGAAGTAAAATTGGTGGAAAACTTCGCGCTTGACATGTGACCCAATGTCATATAATATAATAATAGTACTATATCAAAAATAGACAGGACGCGAGGTGATGTCTGAACTACCAGAAAAACAAATAAAAAGATTGCGTAGCCTTCTTCAGGAGGCCGAAACCAACTTAGCTGCCGCTAAGGAGCTTTTGAACTCTGTTTTGGGCGACGGCGACGTCATCACTGCCCCTCGCGACACTATCGTCTCCGACCCCGACGGCAAAATCATCGAAGGCGTCTTCGACGGCATGATTATGATTGGCCCCGACGGCAAGAACTACCCCGTCCCCGCCAACTACGCTTCAAAGTCCAAACTTGTTGAGGGTGACCTCATGAAACTCACCATCACTCCCGATGGCAAATTCCTTTACAAACAAATCGGCCCGGTCGAACGCAAATCCGTCATCGGCACCCTCACTCACCACGACGACAAATACTACGTTGAAGTCGCCGGCCGCGAATACGAAATCCTCTACGCTTCCGTCACTTACTTCCACTTAAAAGAAGGCGCCCAAGTTTCCGTCGTCATCCCGGCCAAAAACGCCGATGCCCAGTGGGCCGCCGTCGAAGCCGCATTATAAAGAAAAGCCTCGCTCAGTCGAGGTTTTTTGATATATAATATAAGTATGTTAGCCCTATACAGAAAATACCGTCCGCAAAAGCTTTCCGACGTTGTCGGCCAAGACCAGGTTGTAAAACCCCTCGAATCCGCCCTCAAATCTGGAAAAACCAGCCACTCCTACCTCTTCACCGGCCCCCGCGGCTGCGGCAAAACATCCGTCGCTCGCATCTTAGCCCACGAAATCAACGGCTTCAAATATGAGCTCGAAGACTCTTACCTCGACATCATCGAAATCGACGCTGCCTCTAACACCGGCGTTGACAACATCCGCGACCTCCGCGAAAAAGCCGTCATCGCCCCATCGGAAGGCAAATTCAAGGTCTACATCATCGACGAAGTTCACATGCTCTCTAAATCCGCCTTCAACGCCCTTCTCAAAACTCTGGAAGAACCCCCCGCCCACGTCATCTTCATCCTCGCCACCACCGACCTCGAAAAAGTCCCCGTCACCATCACCTCCCGAAGCCAAGTCTTCACCTTCCGCCTCGCCCCGCCGGAAATCATGCTTCCACACCTCCAACAAATTTGTCAAAAAGAAGACATCAAAATCTCCAACGCTGCTCTCAAACTCATCTGCGAAAAAGGCGGCGGCTCCTTCCGCGACAACCTCTCTCTCCTCGACCAAATCTCCTCCCTAGCCGAAAAAGACCAAGAAATCTCCGAACAAACCGTCGCGAGCTGCCTCGGCCTGCCTCTAGACTCCAAACTCTCCGCCCTCCTCACCGCCTACGCCGAAGGCGACTTTACCAAAATCTCCGAAACCCTCAAAACTCTCCTAAACGAAGGTCTCAAACCCGAATCCATCGCCGCCTCCGCCCTCGCCCACATCATCTCCAACCCAGAACCAACCCTCCTCCCCCTCCTCGGCACTCTCCCCACCGTCTCCGCCCCCTACCCCGAAGCGAAACTCCTCCTCGCCTTCCTTGGCGGAACTTCCGATAAGGCGGCTCCTTGTTCGGGGGTTAGTCCGAATCAAGCTAAAAATGAGGGGACAAAGGTTTCTCCTGAGCCTATTAAAGAAGATTCACGGATTTTTAGAGGAGATTACGAAAGAGCGCGATCGATGGCCGGTGTGTCCCGAAGCGCATCGCGCTCTGCACGCCTAATCGACGAAAAAAATCCGACTGAATCTTCCCAGGCGAAGGAGAACACCTTTGTTCCCACATCGCTCGCACTTACCCCTGCCCTCAAAGCTCAGCTCGACAAATGCAAAATAAACGACGACGGCAAAACGATTCATATCTACCCACCCAAAAAAATCATCAAAACCATTTTAGAACGGGCCGGAAACTCCGAACTCCTAAAAAGTAATTTTAACAAAGACTTCATCGTCCACGACCCCGATGACTTCGCAAATTCTCCCCTCATTAGCAAAATTTCTGATATAATGGGAGGAGCACAGGAGGTAAACAACAATAATGGAGGAATCCCGTTCTAACTCGTCCGCCGGCCGCATCCCGCCCCAGGACTTAACCGCCGAAAAATCTCTGCTCGGCGCCCTTATGCTGTCCGACGCCAGCTTCCCCGACTGCCTCGAATCCGTCAAATACAAAGATTTTTATGAAGAACGTCACGGCAAAATCTACCACGCCATGACCTCACTTTACCAGCACCACTCTCCAATCGACCTCCTCACTGTCACCGCCGAACTTCGCAAAAGCAAAGACCTCCGCTCCGTCGGTGGCGCCGCCTACCTCACCGAGCTCACCAACTACGTCCCCACCGCTACCCACGCCAAAGCTTACGCCGAGCTCGTCGCCAGCGCCGCCGTCCGTCGCCGCCTCATCGCCGCCGGCACTCAAATCTCCGAAAGTGGCTACGAAGAAGGCCGCGAAATCGGCGAACTCCTCGGCGCCGCGGAAAAAGCCCTCTTTGAAGTCTCCGACCAAACCACCAAAACTGAATATGTCGCCCTGGAATCTCTCCTCGCCGATGCCTTCGACCGCATGGAAGAACTCCATAAAAACAAAGGTGCTTTAAGGGGTCTTAAAACCGGCTTCCGCGACCTCGACAAGCTCACCGCCGGCCTCCAAAAAGGCGACCTCATCATCATCGGCGCCCGCCCGGCCATGGGTAAAACCACTTTCGCAGAAAACCTCGCTTACAACGCCGCCACAATCAACGGCCGTGGTGTCCTCTTCTTCTCCATGGAAATGTCCAATCAAGAAATCATCGACCGCATGATTTCCGACGTTTCCGGCGTTGACAACTGGAAAATCCGCACCGGCAACGTCACCGACGAAGATTACGGCAAAATCGGCGACGCCCTCGAAGAAATGGATTCTGTCCCGCTTTACCTCGACGACTCCTCCAGCCTCACCATCTTGGAACTCCGCAACCGCGCTCGTCGCGCCGCCCACGACCACGACATCGGCCTCATCGTCGTGGACTATCTCCAGCTTTTAAGCGGTTCCGACGTCTATCGCCAAACCGGCAACCGCGTCCAAGAAGTCTCGGAAATCTCCCGCGGCCTTAAACAGCTCGCTCGCGAACTAGAAATCCCCGTCGTCGCCCTCGCCCAGCTCTCTCGTAACGTCACCGGCCGTGACGACCCCCGCCCCGTCCTCTCCGACCTCCGCGAATCCGGCTCCATCGAGCAAGACGCCGACCTTGTCATGTTTCTCCACCGCATCGATTATTACCACATGAACGAACCCGACTACCAAAAAACCAACATCACCGAACTCATCATCGGCAAACACCGCCACGGCCCGGTCGGCAAAATCGAACTCTACTTCCACCCCGAACTCCTCCGCTTCATGTCGCTCGACAAAGAACACGTTGAAGAATAATAAAGTTTTTGCTAAAATAATATAAATGAGTAAACTCGTTATTTCTAAACTCTTCCTTTACCGCTACCGGTTCATCATCGGTTACGTCCTGCTCAGCCTCGCCTTCCTCGCCCTCATCTTCCTGCTCCCGCTCATCTCCCCCGCCGGCCTCTCCGACCTCGAAAGGGAATCAGTCGTCTCAAGCTACAACCTTCACTTCTCCTCCATCACCTCCGGCGACCTCGTCGACCTCCCTTACCACATCCTCCAAAAACTCTCCATCCTCGCCTTCGGCCTCACTCCGTACGCCATCAAACTCCCCAGCATCCTCGTCGGCCTCGTTCTTGGCCTCCTCCTCATCTTGCTCCTCAACCGCTGGTTCAAGTCCAACGTCGCCCTCCTCGCCTCCATCCTCACCGTCCTCTCCACCCCCTTCCTCTACCTCGCCGGCTCCGGCACGCCACTCATCATGCTCGTCTTCTGGCCCACCCTCCTGCTCTGGCTCGGTAGCAAAATACAAGGAGACGAGAGAAAACTCGGGCTTGCCCGAAGTTTTCCGAGACGACGCAGTGTTTTCTCGCGAAGCGAGAACATCCAAGGCGAAAAAGCGCCTAAACCGCTCTGGTGCTTCGCCTTCGCGCTCTCGCTCCTCCTTGCCATTTACACTCCCCACCTCATCTACCTCGTCGCCTTCATTCTCGTCTTTGCCCTCTGGAACCCCCACCTCCGCTACACCATCAAAACCCTGCCCAAACTCCCGCTCATCGGCGTCGGCATCATCCTCCTCGGCGGCCTCGCCATCTGGGTCACCAACCTAGTCACCAGCTCCACCGTCGCCCTCACCCTCTTTTTCAGCGAAAACTTCACCCTCTCTCAATTCTTCGAAAACATCCGCAGTGGCTTCGCCCCCTTCTTCTCTTGGGGTCAACCGCTCGAAGGCGTCTACCTCTCTCCGCTCGTCAGTCTCCCTGGCCTCGCCCTCGCCGCCGCTGGCCTCTTCTCCACTCGTCGTGGCTTCTTCGCGTCCAGAAACGCCATCGCCAGCGCCTTCATCGTCTTCTCCGTCATCCTCGCCGGCCTCACGCCCGACTCCGCCCTCCTTCTCGTTCTCCCGCTCTCCATCTTAACCGCTCACGGCCTCCGCTACATCCTCGAAAAATGGTACGGCCTCTTCCCATCCAACCCTTACGCCCGCATCTTCGCCATCTTCCCCCTCTCCATCCTCCTCGCCCTCATGCTCATCCCCAGCCTCTCTCACTTCGTCTATGGCTACAAATACACCCCCGCCGTCGCCAACCAATTCTCCACCGACCTTACCCTCATCAACACCCACATCAAAGAAAACTCCCTTCTCATCGCCAGCTCCGGCACCCTCGACCACGCCTTCTACGAAGTCTATGAAGACCGCCACCACCTCATCACCCTCTACGACTCCACCGACCAGCTCCTAAACACCAACGTCCGGAGCGACATCGTCACCCTCGGCAAAACCGAAGACCTCGCCCTCCCGAACGGCTACACACTTTCGCGCATCATCACCTCGCCAAATTCCACAAGTTCTGATAGAATATACATATATACCTACAAATAGTTTTAAGAAGGAGTTTTATATGGGCCAAACCATGGACCAAATGAAAATGATTAACCAGCTTCGCAAAGCTCAAAAAGACCTCAAAAACGAAATCGTTGAAGTCGAAGCCGGTGACGGCGCCGTCGTCGTCCAAATCAACGGCGAACTCAAAATCAAAAAAATCACCATCGACC